>JBKHER010000147.1:0-6809 GCA_046540715.1 Halothece sp. | reverse complement strand
TAACTATTAAGAATTTGCTCGTCAATGGAGAAATCAATTTCTGCGTTTTGGCGATCTTTGGCTAAATAATCCTTTTCAAAAGATTCTTTTAAGCCACTAATTAGGTCATATTGAGGTATCCAATTTAAATCAGCTTTTGCTTTATTAATATCGGCAAAAAAATGCTGTGTTCTTAAAGGAAATGCTTTCTGTTTTCCAAAGTCAAAGTTTTTGGGGTTATAGTGAACTAAATTGAGTTGATCGGGAGATTTGCCAATGGCTTTGGCACAAGCGCGGGCAATACCATTAAAGGTAATATAGCGTTCCCCTGAGATATTATAAACTTGTCCGATCGCGTTTTGATTGCCTAAAATAGCGACCATAGCTCGGGCTAAGTCTTGAACATGACCCAATTGCGTCATATATTCGCCATGATTGGGAATGGGGATGGCGCGATCGCGCACAATACGGTCAAAAAACCAGGCTTCTAAATCATTATAATTCCCTGCTCCATAAATATAAACCGGGCGCACGGAAGTCCAAGGCATTCCCATATCATTTAAGTATTTTTCCGTGTCATGTTTGCCTTTATGACGACTTTTTGGATCAATGGCATCACTTTCATAATGTGGCATTTGATCCGATTTCTGGTAAACTCCCGCCGAACTCACATAAACAAAATGTTGTAGTTGATCTTTAAAGATTTCCACAAGGGGTTGGGTATCGCTTAATTCCCGACCATTATTATCAAAAATTGCCTCAAACTTTTCAGAAGCTAACTTTTCTTTGAGTTGGTTTGCATCTTTTCGATCCCCATGAATTTCTCTGACTTCTTTAACGGGAGAGGGCTTATTCCCACGATTAAATAAAGTGACTTCATGTCCTTGTTCGACTAAAAGTTGGGTAAGGGCAACGCCAATAAAGCGAGTTCCCCCCATAATTAAAATACGCATAATGGCTTCTCCTCCAGAGCAGTGAATCCTAAGTTCATGATCTCATTATTGTCTATTTAACCGCAAACCTCGCAAGCCCACACTCACAAGTTAAGATAAAACTAACATCGTGATCTCGCTTCCTAGATGAGCTAAAATCAATCCATGCAACCCACGTCTTTTATCAATAAGAGAAAATCATTTTTGTGGAAACGGAAACTACGTTATCTTTACCTCCGTTTAATTCGCTTACGTAGCACCACCCCAGCGATCGCGCGTGGGTTGGCTGTTGGCGTATTTGCGGGCTTATTCCCTTTTTTTGGGGCGCAAACCATTCTCGGGTTAGTGCTGGCGATGGCGGTACGAGGGAATAAATTAACGGCGGCGGTTGGCACTTGGATCAGTAATCCTCTTACCTATGTTCCCATTTATCTGTTTAATTTTAAGGTGGGACAGTTAATCCTAGGGACAAATAACTTATCCACCGATGTGGATTGGACTTCTACCGAAGAACTTTTAAAAGCCGGATGGGCTTTTGGCATTACGCTTATTTTAGGATGTTTCGTTGTCGGCATGATCGCGAGCGTTTTGAGTTATTTTCTCGGGCTATGGCTGATTCCCCGTTTAAGAAAGCGATCACATAACCAATAAGCAAGAAAATGTCTTCACAAGTTGTTGAAATTCTGTCAGCCGAAGAAATCAGACGGGCGATTACGCGACTGGCTTCCCAAATTATTGAAAAAGCGGATGACTTATCGAATTTAGTCTTGTTAGGGATTCAAAGCCGAGGCGTTCCCTTAGCCCAACTTTTAGCGCAACAAGTAGAAATCTTAGAAGGGGTTGTCATTCCCGTGGGCGCGATCGATATTACCTTTTATCGCGATGATTTAGACCAAATTAAGACTCGCACGCCTGCTGAAACCGATATTCCCTTTGATTTAACCGATAAAGTGGTCATTTTAGTGGATGATGTCATTTATAAGGGACGCACCGCCCGCGCCGCCCTGAATGCTGTTACCGAGTATGGGCGACCCGAGGCAATTTGGTTACTAGTTTTAGTCGATCGCGGTCATCGCCAACTTCCTATTCATCCCGACTTAGTGGGAAAAAGGCTTCCCACCGCTACCCAAGAGAGAGTAACGGTTTATTTCCAAAGTTATGATGGACGAGATTCTGTAGAACTGACTCGTCCTAATTAAATTGTCCTTCGTCCTTTGTAAACCAGTGATCAGTGACCAGTGACCAGTTACCAAATAACAAATATCGTTATTCCAATTATTTTCCGTAATGCGACCGTCTCGGTCGCTACTAGGGAGCAAGATGCTCCCACTCTCAGCTTGATGGTTTTTATTTGGAATGACTATAACTAATAACTAATCTTAAAAATTATAGTTATCCGTATCTTGGAAATCTTTGGCAAAGGCTAACCAGAGGGGGAATTGAAGTAAAGATAAATCCACTTCATTTTCACTTTGATCAATAATAATCAAGGGTAAATCTTCCTCTTCCATAATGCGATCTGCCCTTTGTACTAATGATTCAGGGCTTTCAAAGAGGATAACCCCTCGGGTGGGGCCAAAGTCACTGCGAGAAATTCCCAGACAATCCTGTAATCCTCGTCGCCACTCTCCCAGCCGTTCAGGAGAATCAGCTAGCACTAAGACTCGCAATTGATCGCTATAAAGTTCCCGTAAAACCGAAATAATTGCCGAGGCCACTAAAATATTTTGCAGGCGACTTCCCATGGTAGGAATGGCCCCTCTTCCCGCGAGGCTAAAAAACCAATCTTGAGCGCGATCGGCGTGTATGGGTTCAAAAGTGCGTCTTAATTGCCAGGGGGGCCCATAATAGTCGGGAAATGTCCGATATTGGTCAAGGAGGGTGCGGATTTGATTGGCTTCCTCTTCCCATTCCTGTTGGGTAAATTGGGGAGAAATGGCTTGTTTTTCAGGAGGGGATTCGGAAGGAGGAGGGGTTGATTCTGTGGCGGCCGATTCTAAGTTTGGTAAGTCTAATTGCTCGGCAGCGACCGCTAAATCTTGTAAGCTACCCACCAAATAGTCTTTGAACCCTTGCAGTCGCACCGCTAATTCTTGGGAAACCCCAGCAAACGTGGTTCGCATTTCTTCTTGAGCGCGATCGCGCCGCCGTTCTAATTGTTCGACCGACTGCTGTAATTCTTGGCGTTTCTCTTGTAAGTCTTGTGCGCCTTGTTGAACCATTTGCGCGATCGTGTCCTTAATGGCGGCGGTTTCAGCATTAATTCGCTGCTGTTTTTCTGCTTCTAGGGCTTGAATTTCCTGTTCTAACTGTGCTTTTTGTGCTTTTAACTGTTCGACATCAGTTGTTAAGTTTTCTTCTTTAACTCCTTCCTTAGACTCACTGAGGAGGGCTAATTCATGAATCTTTCGTTTGGCTTGATTAAGAGAATCTTCTGACATAAATCGCACTTGTTATTGGTTATTGGTTAATTAATCTCCCGAGGTTTGAGGACAATACGTTTCTAAGCATTGCTTCAGCGTCTTGGGATCATATAATACGGGGACAAAGTGAATGCTTTTAACTTCCTTAAAATAGAATAAAATCGGAACAGGTTGCCAGAATATTTCCCAATTCATCCAATCGGAATAAGGAAAACGACGAATCATTTTTTCTGAACGATAGACTTCTAACGCCGTTTCGGTAAAGGTAAGGCGAATAATAACTGTTTGCAGGATCAGAAAAAAGGAAAAGAGACTAATAATGATTCCTGAAATAATTCCGACTAAGGATAGAATTTGACTATTATAGACTAAAGCATTTCCAAAAAATATCAACCCTAACCCAAGAGCAAAGATCGCGATCGGTAAACGGTAGCTTGGGGCTAAGGTAATTAATGAGGTTGTTTGTGTCATGGCATCCTTAATCCTTATCTTACTTAAAAGGTTGATGGCAACATTTTATCTTAACCCGGGAGAAGACCCCCATCATATATAGCTCTACTAAATCAGTTGTACCCCCCTTCAATTCCCCCCAAACTCGCGGGGGGTTAGGGGGGATTCAACCGATAACTACTTTTTACAAATCAGATCAGATTGCTATAGATAATCTGGGTCAGAGAAGACAGCTTGGCTTGAGTTCATCGATGAAAATAATCATAAATCTGTTGGGCTAAACTTTTTCCAATCCCTGGAACGGCTTCTAGTTGTTCTACATTGGCTTGTCGGATATATTCAAGGGAATGAAAATGGGAAAGGAGGGTTTGCTGACGTTGAAAGCCTAAACCTGGAATGTCGTCAAGGCGCGATCGCTGCATTTTTTTCGTTCGTTGCTGACGATGAAAACTAACCGCAAATCGGTGGGCTTCGTCTCTTAACCGTCGTAAAATTTGGACTCCGGGCTGTTCAGAATCGGTTTCTAGAGGAAAAGAGTCACTGGGGAGAAAAATTTCTTCTCGTTGTTTGGCTAAACTAATCACCGCCACGTCTTCTAAAAGATTCATTTGTTGGAGTTGTTCCACCACCGCCGAGAGTTGTCCTTTTCCGCCATCAATCATGACTAAATCAGGAAATTCTGGGTCTTCTTGTCTCGGTAAATCGGGATTTTCAGCGTATTTGCGAAAGCGACGACGAATCACCTCGGCTAAACTGGCAAAGTCGTCAGAATGCCCAGCATGAACCGTTGCATCTTTAATTTTATAGCGACGGTAATGTTGTTTGGCGGGAATCCCATCAATAAATACCACTTGTGATCCCACCGCATTTGATCCTTGGATATGAGAAATATCGTAGCCTTCGATACGGCGTGGTAGTTCCGGAAGATCTAATATATTAGCTAAGTCTTCTAGTGCTTGTTGACTGCGGTCCGCTGCTCGCTGTGTTCTTTCTAATTCATAGCGAGCATTTTGTTCCACCATTTGGATTAGTTCCGCTTTGGCTTGGCGTTGGGGAACACTTAAGGTTACTTTGCGCCCTCTGCGTTCGGTTAGCCAGTTGCTGATTAAGTCTTGGTCGGGAAGGGCTTGGGGAAGGAGAATTTCACTGGGAATTTCAATCGCGTCAACGGTGGCGTAATGATCTTGAATCACTCGTTGTAAGATGTCTTCAGGGTTTGCCGAAAAGGACAAATCAAGGAAAAAGCCTAAGCGTCCTACTAATTTTCCCGCCCGAACTTGAAACAGTTGAATGCAGGCGTGTTGGTGATTAGAAACTAGCGCGATCGCGTCACGGGAGACGGTATCATCGGGTAAAGAGACTTTCTGATTGGCATTTAACTGCTGCAGGGCTTGAATTTGATCTCGCAGTTTTGCGGCTTGTTCAAAGTCTAAATTTTCCGCTGCGGTTTCCATTTGGGTAGAAAGTTCTCGCACTAATTCCAGGATTCGCCCTTGGAAAATCATGGCGACTTTTTGGAGTGTGTTTCGATATTCTTGGGGCGAGATTAGTTGTTGACAAACCCCTGGACATCTTCCGAGATCATAGTTTAAGCAAGGACGGTCTTTAAATAAGGGGCGGGGACGTTGACGGAGGGGAAAAATGCGTTGAATTAAGCCTAATGTACGCCGTAATGCCCCCGTATCTACGTAAGGACCATAATAGCGATCTTTTTGGTTTCCTCGTCGCCGTTTGCGGGTTATAAAGATACGGGGATAATCCTCTGACCAGGTAATGCAGAGATAGGGATATTTTTTGTCGTCTTTTAAGAGAACATTGAAATAGGGTTGTTCTTGTTTAACGAGGTTAGCTTCTAAAGCAAGGGCTTCAGCTTCAGTGTCAGTGACAATAAACTCAATATCGGCAACTTGTTGCACCATTAGCCGTTTGTGTTCACTAAGGGCTTGGGAAGGGCGAAAATAGGAACGAACCCGCGATCGCAGTTTGGTGGATTTGCCAATATAAATAATATTCCAGGCGCGATCGCGCATTAAATAAACACCCGGCTGCATGGGAATTTCCTGCAATCGGGCTTCTAAGTCTTCGCGGTTGTGAATTAGATTTTTAACCGTAGTTACCATTCCTAATCTAAACTCAAGAAATCATCGAGAGCCTTGACCATTTTCGGGGGCCAACGACGCACCATCTCTAACCATTCTAGATCCCGATAACGAGCATCACTTCCCATCACCGCCACCCAATTGCTTTCGGCTTCTCCTTCTTTTCCTTGCGCCCATAACATAGCCGTTAAAGCCGCGCGAACATCAGGAAAATCGGGATATTTCCGCACTAAGTTTCGGGTTTCTTGCAGCGCTTCTTGTTCCTCCCCCACTTGATAATGACTCAAGGCGGCATTTGATCGAGCAATGGCAAAATCAGGATTGAGAGAGGCCGCTTTTTCGTAGTCTGTAATGGCTTCTTGATACTCTCCTTTTCCAGCCTCAGCATTTCCCCGATTGTTATACGCCATAGCATCTTCTGGGCTCAGTTCTAAGACTTGATTATAATCCGCGATCGCGCGATCCCAGTCTTGCTGAATTTCATAAGCAATGCCCCGATTCAGATAGGGATCAGGCTGATTGGGCGCAATAGCAATAGCCTGATTATAATCCGCGATCGCGCTTTCAATTTTATTCTGACTTAAGCGCACATTGCCGCGATTACTCCACACCGCAGGATTCTGGGGAAATAACTCAATTAACTCTCCCCAATAGCTTTCTGATTGGGAAAAATCTCCTTCTTGCAGAGCTTGAAACGCTTTTTCGGCAATTTCATCTCCCTTTTGTAACTCTTGTTCGGTAATTTCTGCGGAAGTATCCTCGCCCCAACTAGGAGTGGGAAAACCTAAAAGGAAGATCAGAAAGAATAAACTAATTAATAAACGCATCATTGATTATTTGTTACTGGTATTTTTTTTAATGCCTTCTTCGCCGTTTTGACCCTTAGTGACCAGCATCATTATTACCCTGATTTTGATTCATTCTAA
>JBKHER010000146.1:0-6821 GCA_046540715.1 Halothece sp. | reverse complement strand
CCTGCCTGCTAACGGGTGGTGTTCCTTCGCCGAGGCTTGAGACTAGCGAATCTCATTAACTCGTGACCCATAAGCGTAGTTCTCTTAGAGAACTGAGTCGGGTGTAGTGCGCCCTCCGAATTACTCCGAACCGCACCGTCTTAAGACGGTTTAGCTACTACTCGTTGTTTTCAGCGCTGGAGTTCGTGTTATTTTCGTTGTTATTGTAGTTATTGCCATTAGAAAAGCGACGACCCTTTGAGTAAGAATTCGTAGGCTTTTTACGGAATTGTCGCGCATAAGCTAGATTACGAGCCGCTTTTTCTTTTTTTTGATTCCGACGTTTCGCCATAATTGTGCCTCCTGACTTATGTAACTTTTTAAAAAACGCTTTTAGGAAGCATTTTCTCCTGATGAGTAGCTCCCCAAAAGCGTTGACTTCTTAATCTAATTTTTAGAAGCGCTTGTTTCTGCGATCGCCGCCGCCTTTATTTTCACGAGGACGTGCGGGGTTAACTTTTAATTCGCGACCCATCCATTCTGCGCCATCTAGTTCAGAAATCGCGTTGGACTCTTCGCTTTCCGATGACATTTCAACGAAACCAAATCCTCTCATGCGACCGGTTTCGCGATCAGTAGGAAGATGCACACGCTTAACTGTGCCGTATTCTGCAAAAACCTCGTTTAAGTCATCTTGGGTTACAGAATAATCGAGGTTACCGACATAAATTGACATTGATGAATATTCTCCTCAGTCAGGAAATTGTGTAGTGAGTCAAGGTTTCGGAGAAAGTCCGCCAATACGAAGCTGAAAAAAAACTATCAATACTGAAACTAACGTTGTCACCGATCTTTGCTCTCATAACCAATAGTAGCAAAAACTTTTGACTTCAGCAAGTAATTGGTTTAAGTTTTTTTTGCTGGCTAATCCTCAGTTTTTTTTATTGTCAAAAAATCTAGGATTAGAGGGAGTTTCAGGTCATCTAAAAAAAATGTTAAATTTCAAGGAGAAACTAGGTGTTTTTTATTCATAATATTTAATGTTTTGCTAGTCTAGAATGGTCATTTCTATAGTTCTGTTTTTATGACTGCTGTCGCATTTTCTTTCAGTTTTCGCATTTCCCCAATTATTCGGATCACTTTAACCCTACTTTATCTAGCTTTGACAGTTCCTTTACCCTTTTTAGCGATCGCAAGCCCTGTGGAATTTCCTGTCACCTTATTAATCGCAGGATTAATGATTGGTTTGATTATCTTACAGGGAGCATTAAGCCAGAAAGTGCTGGTAGATGAGAAACAAATTGCTGTTACCTATCCGTGGTGGTTTCCTGATTTTTTACAAAAGGGATGGTCGTTGTCTTGGTCGGAAGTTGACCAATTGAAATTACGAACCACCGGACAAGGAGGGCTAGTGTATTATTTTGTCACCCCTGAGCGCGATCGCGCTTACCTTTTACCGATGCGAATCGCTGGCTTTGCCAAATTAGTCCAAGTGGTGGAAGAAAAAACTGGGATTGATACCCGTGATGTCCGCCCTTTAGCACAACCATGGATGTATTTGATTCTACTAGGGTTGACGCTGATTTTGCTCTTAGTTGATAGTTGGACAATTTGGACAGCCCTAACTCAGGGCTTTCTAGCTTAATAATGATTTTCTTGCTTGGCTTGAGACTGCGTGAACTGATTTTCTTGGGAATGGGGTAACGCCTGAGTTTGTTTATAGTCAGATTTTGAACTGTTCACCTGTTGCATTAAACTTGCCATTTCTAAAGCATTGAGGGCATAATTCCAGCCTAAGTTACTTTTAATACCCGCTCGTTCTAGTGCCTGTTGCATATTTTCGGCAGTAATCACTCCAAAGACTACAGGAATACCAGTTTGAAAACTGGTAGCAGCGATTCCTTTGGCTGCTTCACTGGCAACATAGTCAAAATGAGCCGTTTGTCCTCGAATTACCGCCCCTAAGCAAATAATGGCATCATATCGTCCTGTTAGTGCCATTTGTCGCGCCATCATGGGTAATTCAAAACTGCCAGGAACCCAAATATAATCAACTTGTGTTCCGTTGGGATCAGGATTAACCCCATGACGTTTGAGGCAATCTTGACACCCTCCTAAGAGTTTTTCTGTGACTAAGTCATTAAACCGCCCAATGACAATGGCAAATCGGGCTGATGCTGTATTAGTAAATGTTCCTTCAAATACTGTCATAATTGGTTATTGGTTATTGGTTATTGGAAACTCTTGTTACAGTTCACTGGTCACTGATTAGCCCTCTACCGTAGCATGATTTCTTAGAAATGGTATTAGATCCATATACTTCCATTTTGCATGAAAAAGCTCCCCACTCACAGAGAATGAGGAGTAAAACCGAATTACTGAAAAGATATTTAAACGACAAAAAAGTTTAAGACACCCACTGCAATAACAAGCAACATCCAAGCCCCTGAACCAACAAAAATCAAACGCTTTGATTGCTCCCAGTTTTGTGGAGAGGCATAAGCGACAGGAACCCCGATAACCATAATAAAGGACAGAAACACTAGAGCAGCTAGGGCAATTTGAAATAAAATAGACATTTTCTTAATTCTCCCAAGATAACAAACAGTTTTTTAAACCTTTCTCTTTGATGATTTTCCCCTAGTTCAGGAGAAGAGTTGTTTTATATTTTATCAGCCTAAGACCCCGATGGGGAGGAACTTAAGCACAATTACTTAGGATTGCCTCCCTGATTGATCTCTGATTAGTGTAATTGAATATATTTGGGCTGTTCAAACATATGAATGGTGTCCACAAATCGGGCGGTCATGGACTGGCTAGAAATGACCAAGGATTGCGTTCTTGCCCCACCATGGAAGAAACGAACTCCTTGCATTAAAGTGCCAGGAGTAATCCCACAAGCGGCAAATAAAACGGTTTCTCCTCGCGCCAAGTCTTCCGCATTATAAACGGCATCAGGGTCTTTAATTCCCATTTCTTGGAGACGCTCAAGGTTACTTTCTCGGCTTTGACCAATTAAGCCTGTTTTCACTTGTTCGGGATCATAGATTAATTGTCCTTGGAAGTGACCGCCTAAACAACGCATCGCCGCTGCAGAAATCACCCCTTCTGGGGCTGCCCCTATCCCCATGAGGGCATGAACATTGGTTCCAGTAAAGGCACAGGAAAGAGCCGCGGAAATGTCACCATCTTCAATGAGACGAACTCTTGCCCCCGCTTCACGGATTTCTTGAATTAGACTTTCGTGGCGCGATCGATCCATTACCACGACGACTAATTCATCGACGGAGCGATTTAAGCACTCAGCAATAATTTTCAGGTTTTCGGTGGGAGATTTACGAATATCAACATGACCTCGGGCGGAGGGTGGGGCAGCGAGTTTGTTCATGTAGAAGTCTGGGGCGGCAAAAAGTCCCCCTTTTTCGGAAATCGCTAATACGGCCATTGAGCCTTCTTGACCTTTAGCCACTAAGTTCGTGCCTTCGCAAGGGTCAACGGCGATATCAATTTCAATGAGTTCGTCGGGGTTACAAAAGTTTTTAGCATCAGGGCGAGTACAAATGCCTACTTCTTCCCCAATGTAAAGCATGGGAGCCTCATCGCGCTCCCCTTCCCCGATAACAATGCGACCGCGCATATTAATCTCATTCATGCGTTCCCGCATTGCTTCAACGGCTACGTGATCGGCATCGTTTTTAAGTCCTTTTCCCATAAAGCGGGATGACGCGATCGCGGCTTGTTCTACCACTTCAATAATTTCTAAACCAAGTGTTTTTTCTAACAATGTTTTATCTCCCGTCTGCGCTCTTGCTTAATTCGTTTCTGAGTTTATCAGAAAACTACGGGTTATTTGTTATTCATTTGTTTACTGTCCTTGAACGACTTGCTTAAAGGTGGTGAGGCTTTCTAATCCAATTAATCCGCGCCGATGCCCTTTTTGGTTGGACATTCCCAAGAAAATGCTGTCTCCGTTGGCAGCATAGCGAAAGAAGCGTGGGGAGGCGTTTACATAAACTAAGGCACTATCGACGGCTTGGGCAAATTGACGGGTTTCGCGATAGGATTGGCTGATAATGCAGTCAGCATGACCGCTACTGTGATGATTAATCCACGCGATCGCGCTTCCAATATCCTCCACAAACCGAAAGCCAACGATTTTCTGGATATAACTTTGTGACCATTCTTTTTCTTGAATGGGATTCAAATATTGGGGATAAGCCGTGACTAATTCTTCTTCCCCCCTTAACACAAATCCCTTATCTTTTAGCATTTGAAACACATTAATTAACACAGAAGCTTTAATATTACGGTTAATTAAGACTTTCTCAATGGCATTAACGGGATCTGGTT
Source organism: Halothece sp. (assembly GCA_046540715.1). Lineage (GTDB taxonomy): Bacteria > Cyanobacteriota > Cyanobacteriia > Cyanobacteriales > Rubidibacteraceae > Halothece. Next base: position 2,492 of record JBKHER010000146.1, on the reverse strand, counting down.
CACTAGCATGGCTATCCATAATTACGGAACGGACTTTTTCGGCGCTACCAGTGGTTGACCAATATAAATAACAATTACCGATGGCGGTTCGTAAAATCGGAACCTTGACCAACTTGGCGGTTTCTTCCACTAAACTCGGGCGGCCATAGGGAATGACTAATTGAGGATAAGGCTCTTGTCGCACTAAATCTCGCACGGAACAGCCTTGATCCCCAGAGAGGAGTTGTAAAGTAGCCTGGGGTAAATCCGCTTCTTCTAGGGCAGCCTTGAGGCTTTTGAGGATCGCTTCATTAGAGTGACTGGCTTCACTTCCTCCCCGTAAAAGTAAGCTATTTCCCGTTTTTACGCATAATCCAGCCGCGATCGCGCTTAACTCGGGTAAGGCTTCATAAATAAAAGTAATGACCCCTAGAGGCATCCGTTGGCAATAGGTTTGGGCTGGATCAAGGGGATAGGGAGCGTGGCTGACTCTTTGAATCGGATCAGCGATCGTGGCCAATCGTTCTAAAATTTTAATCGCCGTTTCTAGGCGTTGGGGAGTTAGTTTCAGCCATTCTAAAATCAACTCTGGAAGAGCCATTTCTCGACCTATTTCCAGATCAAGGGTATTTGCCTCTAAAATGTCATCATAGGAGTGTCGCAAGGACTGACCCATCAAAGCCACAGCCCGTGAGCGTTGACTTCCTGTGGTCATTGCTAGCTGCTCACTTGCTTGATGAGACTCTTTAACCACCGTCTCAATCAACTTTGATTTTTGGTCATCATTGCCCTGTTTCATTATTCACTAACTGCGCCAATACGCTAACCAAACCATTAAAGCAGGTAATAAAGCCAATAGTACAGCCAGCAAAGCCCAAAAGAAAACGGTTCCTTCCACAGAAGATTGTAAAATTAAAGGGAGCCAGACTGCTAAAAGAACAATGGTAATTCCTAACATCATCGGGAGAAAAAGCTCTCCCCAACGGGAATGAATCGGTAGCCATCGCCGCCCATTCCAGCGCCAAGCCCGTTTATAGGGGGAAGCCCCAGAAATTTGTTGCAACTGTTGATAATTATCTTGGACAATAAAAATATGCTGACAGCGATCGCAGCCAAAAGCCTCAGTCAAGGCGATTGGGCTTAAATGTCCTGCACGCCGACAAGGACAAGGATACTCTGAGGATAAATCAATTTTGACACCTTTGTCTGCTGGCACGATCCCTTGCGCGTAGAAACTTGATCCGATGGTTCCTGTATCTTTTTATCTTAGTGGTTACAGACATCTGATTGCCAACCTTTTTTCAGTTAACATTAAGGTATGTTCATTTATCGAACTGAGTCTTTTGAAGAAAATCTGCAACGGTATCACCTGAGCGAAGAGTTAGAGCGCCTCTGTGATGAATTGTCGCAGATGTCGGTTAGTCAAGTGCAGTCTCGGTTTGAGCGAATTTATCCCTTCCTGAAACGGAAAGAAGGATATAATAAACGCCTCATTGCTCGGATTTATCGGGTTGACCATACCCCCATTTTATGCTTACTCACCATTTTTTTACGTGGGGATAATAGTTATGAAGAATTTTTGCGCGATCGCGAAAACTACGCTCATCAATCTTGGGCGAAAGAAGTCGAAGAAAATCATCTCCGAGAATGGCTTAAACAGCAACAAACCGCTACCTCAGACAATACCACTCTACCGTCGCTTCCCAGCCATCTTCACCCTTGGCTACAACCTCCCACCTGGGAAATTGACACCAATAATCTTTTAATTTATGAAAGTCAAAGTTGGGTTCAACAATTTCAAAACCTAGTCATTCGTCAAAATTGGCAAAATTATTATCAGCTAATTCTTGACTTAATTGATATGACCACCCTTCCTGGGCTATTTTATCCCGACTGGGAAGTGCGATTGCATGGAAATCAACAGTGTCACCTTCTCTATACGCACTTAATTACTCAAGACGATCCCCCTAGAGAAATTTTATTTCTACTTTATCCATTTCTGAAGCATCCAACTGATCAAGAAATTGCCCAAATTATTGAGCAAGAACAGTTTAATTTTACTCAAAATCTATATTTAGATGCTCTCACGAATTGGGCGCAACGATCTTATCCTAGTGATATTATTGCTTCCGAAGAATCTTGGCTTGCTATTGAAGATGAAACGACCACTAATTTAGCCTTATCTGCGGAAGAAGAGGCAATTTTACATTCGGTTTCCACTTCTTCCAAATCCCTTCCTTTATTTTTAAATGGACAGGCTGGTAGTGTCAAATCAACTATGCTTTTTCATCTTTTTGCTGACTATTGCCATCGTCATTTTTTAATTTGTCAACAAGAACAAAAAGAAGTCTTCAAAAAACCGCATCCTTTATTCCTTGCTTATAATGAGCGTCTTTTGAGAGTTGCAAAACAGCAAGTAATCACTCTTTTAAAGAATCATCACCGCTTCACAGAGAAAGAGTCATTCAGTAATGCTGCTTCCCAAATCTCACCCTTTTTCAAAACTTTTCGCC
>JBKHER010000145.1:0-6846 GCA_046540715.1 Halothece sp. | reverse complement strand
AATGAAAATGCTACTGGTCAGGGAGGAGATATCACAGTCAGCACCGAAGCGTTAACTGTACGTAATGCCCAATTAATTGCAACGACTTTCGCTAAGGGGGACAGTGGGTCAATCACCTTGGATGTTGCCGAACTTTCAATAGAAGATGGGGGACAAATTGGCGTTGGCAGTCGCGGTGAAGACGCAACTGGGAGTGGCGGCAATTTAAATGTAACGACGAGTGGCTCCTTAGAAATTTTCGGTACTGGTTTAGATTTTACCCTTTTGGGAGAAACAGACCCCAGCCCTATTGATAGTACCTTATTTGCCAGGTCAGAAGGAAGTGGCGATGCTGGTAATATTTCAGTGACGGCAGGAGATGTCATCATTGACGATCGCGGCAATATTGTGACCAGTGCTTTAGGCTCAGGAAGTGGCGGCGATTTGGAATTAACGGTTCGCTCACTCAGTTTAGATAACGGTGAAATTACTGCTAGCACTGGCTTAAATGGGGATGCTGGAAATATTACCCTTTCTGCCAATACCCTCAATGTTAGTAATTCTCAAGTTTTAGCTTCTAGTGCTGCTGATTCCACCGGTAACAGTGGCAATATTTTCCTCAAGGGTGAAACCATCAACTTAGAAAATGGCGGTCGCATTGCAGTGGATAGCCAAGGGGAACAACCTGGAGGTAATATTAATCTCACGGCTAATGAATTAAACCTCACCGAAGGAGAGGTGTCTGCTGTGACAACCAATGCCAATGGCGGCAATATTGATTTCGACTTGGGGAATTTACTGTTGTTACAAGAGGAAAGTCTAATTTCGGCAACGGCCGGAACTGCCCAAGCTGAAGGTGATGGCGGCAATATTCGCCTTAGTAGCCCGTTTATTGTCGCGACCTTCTCCGATGGACCCAGTGGCAATGATATTACGGCGAATGCTTTTACTGGCGATGGAGGCAATGTTTTCATTGAAACTCAGGGGTTGTTTGGGATTCAATTTCGAGACCTTACCAATCCGAGAGAGAATCCGACTAATGATATTACCGTCAGTTCAACCTTTGGTGCTTCTGGTCAGTTTCAATTGGAGGATTTAGACACAGAACCCACCAGTGGCTTATTGAATGTTCCAGAAACCCAAGTGGATGTGGAGCTTGAACAAGGCTGTGATGCGGGTAGTGGCTCGCTGGCGTTCTATAATGTCGGTCGCGCTGGAACTCCTCGCACCCCAGATTCATTATTCACTTCCGATGCAGTGTTGGAGGAATGGTCACCTCTAGAGTCAGAGGACAATAGGGCTGATTTTGAGCCTTCGGAAGCGAACTTTTCTAATCAAAACTTTACTCCTGTTTTGTTTGTCCCGGCTTGTCATCAGGAAAGGAATTGAGAGCCATGAAAACTTTTTTCCGTTTCGGTTATCGCAAACAATTACTATTATTTTTTGTCAGTTTGTTTTTCACCTTCAGTGTTGCTGCCGTTGCCCAACCCAATCCTTCTAACCCTCAAGAATTGGTAGAACAGGGAAAGGCTTTCTATGAAGCGGGGGAATTTTCAAAAGCAATTGATTCCTTGGAAGAAGCGGCTTCTCTTTGGCAAGAGGAATCACGTTGGCAACCTCTGGCGATTACTTTAACTAATTTAGGTCGCGTCCAATTGGCGAGCGGAAAAAGTGAGACAGCGGTTGATACTTGGGAAAACGCGATCGCGCTCTATCGTGATCATGCAGAAAATGATCCTGCGATCTCTCGTCTTCAACGCTATCTTGCCTATGCTTTCCAAGAACTCGGTTTATATAATCAGGCTTGTGAAAGTCTCACCCAGTCTCTACAGGTTTCTTCTCAATTGTGTGGTGAACAAGGTTTAGCTACCCAAGATTTAACGGTTTCTGCCTCCACTGACCCCCTGCAAATTTCAGCTTGGCAAGCCCTCGCGGAAGTGTTTCGACAAACGGGACGCTTGGAAGAATCCCAACAAATTCTAAGTCGCTTACAGAAGCTATCTTTACCCTACTCGGAACAAGATCGGATTGCCCTGAGTCTCGGAAATACCTATAAAGCCCTAGCAGACCAAAGGCGCGATCGCGCAGCTCCCATTCAATTTAAGACGCTACCTTGGCGTTGTCAACCGATAGACATTCCAGATAGCGCACAACAGAATTATCAAAATGCCTTAAAACAATACCAGCAAGCTACGCAATCGAAAGTAGCAAGTGTTCGTAGCAAAGCCCAACTCAATGGTTTAACCTTACTGGCAGAGACGGGACAAGGGATTAATAATTCCTTTTCACAAGAAATTGATTTAGACAGCTTCCCCTTTGGGCAAACTCGAATTTATGCCCACATTAAAGCGGCAAAAACTCAAGCCTGTCTCAGCCAAAACCAAAATCAATCCCCTAATTGGTCGGTATTAGAAAACCAAATCCAACGCGCGATCGCGCTTTCCCACAAACTGGAAGATACTCACGCCGCCTCCTATGCTGTTGGCAATTTAGGGAGTCTCTACGAATATCAAGGCTGGTGGTGGAAGCAAAATGGCTCTTCTGAAAAGGCTCGTGAAAAACAATTAAAAGCTCTTGAAATCAGCGATCGCGCTCTCTTTTTAGCCCAGTCTGTACAAGCCAAGAATAGTTTTTATCAATGGCATTGGCAACGAGGACGACTCTTAAAAGCCTTAGGACGGGAAACTGAAGCCATCACTGCTTACCAAGACACCGTTAACGCCCTAGAAACTGTGCGGGAAGATTTAGTGAGTATTGACTCGGATATTCAATTATCTTTCCGTAATCAAGTTGAACCAGTTTATCGAGAATTTGTTGAATTATTACTGGACTCTCTTGATCATGAATCATCTCCCGAAAAGGTACAAGAAATACTAACTCAGTCTCTTTATTATGTGGAATCTTTGCAGTTAGTAGAATTGGAAAACTTTCTCCAGTGCAATCTGGAAACATTAGAAGAAATCTCTCTCTCAGGAATCACCCATCATCCAAATCCGCCAGAAGCCTTGCGCGATCAAATTGAAGACATCTTCCAAAATGATCCCCAAAATGCTTTTATTTATCCGATTTTTTTAGAGAATCAAATTGCTGTCATTCTCAAGCAACCCCGAGAACCATTCCGTTACCATATTACACCAGTAGAATCACAAAAATTTGAAAAAATCCTCACAACTCTACAAACCTATCTAGGAACTGATCCCAGTCGTCGCAATGATATTCGCGATCTCTCCAGTGAAATTTACCAATGGTTAATTAAACCTTTTGAGAAAGAATTGGAAACCGCTCAACTTCGGGAAAAAAGTGAGGTAAAACGCTTAACCTTTATCCTAGATGGGGCATTGCGGAATATTCCCATGAGTGTTCTTTTTGATGCAGAGAAAGAACGCTACTTATTAGAACGTTACGCGATCGCGATCGCGCCTAGTTTACAATTATTAGACTCACAAAAACCTTCAACAGAGCTATCAGCATTAATAACAGGACTCAGTGAAGCAAGACAAGTCAGAGGACGTTCTTTTTCCGCCCTTAATAACGTTCCCGAGGAATTAGCCGCCATTTCCTCCGTAATCCCCAGTGAACAATTGCTAAACGACACATTTGTTCGCTCCAATATTAACCAGCAATTGGAAAATAACGCCTATTCTGTTCTCCATGCCGCCACCCACGGCAATTTTAGCTCTGATCCCCACCAAACCTTTCTCCTTTTATACAATGAATTATTACAAGTTCAAGAATTAAACACATTGCTTGATAATCAATCGACTCGTTTAGAACTGCTGGTTCTGAGTGCTTGTGAAACCGCAACAGGAGACCGACGGGCTGCCTTAGGAGTCGCTGGAATGGCGTTAAGAGCTGGCGCGAAAAGTGCTCTTGCTACATTATGGCAAGTCAATGATGAATCCACAGCTACCTTAATGAGTGAATTTTATCGAGAATTGATAGACAACCCCAGTTTACCGAAAGCAGAGGCTTTGCGAAATGCACAACTCAAACTCTGGGAAAATTCCAGTCGAGAGTGGCAATTACCTTTTTTCTGGTCTCCCTATGTTATACTTGGCAATTGGTTATAAACCAGAAAAGAAGAAGAAAAAAACAATCCCCTTTCCCATCAAATATTGAATCATTACATCATTCTAATGCCATACATAGCAGCTAGATCGTAATAGGCAATATCTAAATAGTCATTAACCAGAAAAGGTGGTTGCTCCTTTGATTTTTCCCCTAGAGATACCTGATCACTTTGAGCATAATTTTGGACTTTTGTAGATTTTTGATTGGGTTTGATCACATTGATTATTTGGTTGAAATAATTCATGATTGCTTCCTCTATTGCTGATTGATGGGTTAATTGGCTTTACTTAAGCTGCTGTGGATTTAAATTGGGGATTACTGGCGACCGAGACGATCGCACTACGGTGAGGCGACCGAGACGATCGCACTACGGTGAGAATGCCGATGCTTGTAATATGGAATACTTTAATACTTGCTACAAATGATCCCCCCAACCCCCCTTAGATAAGGGGGGCTTAAGGAATCGGTGTGTAGCGAACTTTTTTAGATTTCATATAAGCCCCGTCATTTCCTCACGATTGGTCTTGTCGTTTAAATGCGTGACAGCTTAACTTATCGCCTTCAATCTAAGGATTGGTATCAATTTTTAGAGATATGCACTATAGAAGAAAAATTTTTGCCTTAATTTTTTGAGTGAAGCGGTTGGCATCGCGCTAGGAATCCTGTATGGCGGAAGATAACTCGGAATGTGGAATTAAAAATAGTAGTTTCAAAAAGAAAGACCAGCCGAGGGGGCTGGTTTGTCTAGCTTGCTGCGTTGGGAGGAGAAAACCTAAGTTGCACCAAGACCGCCTGACGCTGCTGTCTAACTCAGTTCAGGTAATGGGACAATTTGGTTTACTTACCTTAGCTTAACAACGATAGTAAACTTTTGCAAATTTTTTTTACGATTTACATAAAACTGTAGCAGTTTACACCAATATCATGTATATGAAATTAGCGATTAGACACAGCTTCCCTCATCACCGCTACAGGAATTGGTTGTTGTAGCCAAATTTCTAGGGCGGCTGCCCCCTGTTGAATCAGCATTTCTAGCCCATCGAAACTCATCGCACCTCCTTTGTCTTGGGCTAATTGTAGAAAACGAGTGGGACGTGGGGTATAAATTAAATCATACGCGATCGCGCTTTCAGGCAATTCTTTCAACACGGCTTCTTCTACAGGAGAGGTTTCTTGGTTAGGTGACATCCCCACAGGAGTTGTATTCACCAATAACTGAGTTTTCGGAACTAATGACGGTAATTCTTCCCACAAATAGGGATTAATTTGTGCTTTTAATCCCGTATCCTCCCAACTTTGCTTAAATTTTTCTAATTTATCGCGATCGCGACCAACAATGGCAATTTCTGGACATCCTAACTTAGCACATCCGACTACTACTGCTCTAGCTGCGCCCCCATTTCCTAAAATAACAGGCGTAATATTTGACCAATTACGATTGATAGACTTTAATGGGGCAATAAAGCCATCAACATCAGTATTCGTCGCTTCCCAGCCATTTTCGGTGCGCCATACCGTATTAATTGCCCCCACTTGTTGCGCTTCAGGAGTCACCCGATCCACTAATGGGATTAAATCTTGTTTATGGGGAATCGTCGCATTAAACCCCACTAAATTAATCGCAACCAACCCAGCTAACGCCCTTTCTAGATCGCCTTTTTTCACGGGCAAAGGCACATAAACATAATCTAACCCCAGATAGTTTAAAACCGCATTGTGCATCACAGGAGATAAAGAATGCTCCACTGGATCTCCAATCACTCCCAATAACTTTGTTTTTCCTGTAATCATCATCATCTCTTTATTTTAGCTGAATAAGCGGGAATCCCCCATCCACAATCTTTGAGTGCGACCTGAAATGGTCGATTGAATCGGTGTAACCCTTGCACTGCAGGGATTTCCACCCTTTTCCTTCTTGGAACAAGTAGCCATTAAACAAAATCATAAATGCCCTGTGTGCGGAGAAAGCCTATATAACGGAGAGGAACTGGAGACCCATCACATAGTACCTGTGAAAGATGGTGGCTCTGACGACACCGAGAATCTAATCCACTTGTACAGAGCATGCCATAAACAGGTACACAATAAGAAACCAAGTAAACTGCCTTGAAGTAAGGCTTGAGCCGTATGAGGCGAAAGTCTCACGTACGGTTCTTAGGGGAGGGGAAGGAGGCGACTCCTGAACCTTACCCGACTTTGGGTGGGGATGAGAGCGCATCAATCTAGGGGGTTCAATACCCCTGAGATTGATAACTTTCTAATCTGTTCCCTAATTACTTCATTTTGGCTTCTCCCCTTGTGTTTACAGTAAGAAAGTAATTGTTGGTGTTCTTCTTCGGTACATCTTATTGTTATTTTTTTCATTATCGTCGTCAAAATGACTTAATTGTGTGATTATAAATATAACATAGCGTGATAGCAAAACCAACGCAAGTTTCCTACCAATACCACCTAAAACCTGATCAAGAACAAATAGCCAAAATAGAAAAATGGCTAGAAATGTTGCGTTTTCAATATAACTATTTATTAGGTCAACGCTTTAACTGGTGGGAAAATCACCGTACTGCTGTCAATTTCTGCCCTTTAATTTGTCATCTTCCCGAATTATCTGACCGTCCTAATTTCTATTCTCAAAAGCAAAGTTTAACTCAATTAAAGAAAAACCGTCCTTGGTATATAGCAATCTGATCTGATTTGTAAAAAGTCCCCCCTAAATCCCCCCTACCCCCAGCGAGTTTGGGGGGCTGTTTCATTCTCGGGGGTAAAATGGGAAGTAATAGTCTGAAAGTCCTATGT
>JBKHER010000144.1:0-6851 GCA_046540715.1 Halothece sp. | reverse complement strand
AAGCCCCGTCCATCGGTTTCAAACCGATGGCTCTCTGACTGGTTTTGTGTAGAAGTAGTCGTTTTCAAAACGAGGACGCTCAATGGGTTCTTCTGCTGGAATGTCTCCAGTGGGTTCAGGTTGATAGCCATCGGCTTGGACTAAACCAACCACGCCATAAGCATCCAAAGAAAACTCTACCTCATGATCGACTGCTTTGGTAAATTGCGGATTTTTATCTTCGCCGCCATAAATCGCGCGATCGCTGTCTAAAGCAACTTCAAATTTCGCATCTTCGGGGAATACAGGGATTTTATAATTCTCAATTTCATGATCCCCTAAATTGGTTACCGCATAAACTCGTTGTCCGGTTTCAAAATCAATGCGCTCAAAGGTGACCACTTTATGATCATAATCCACCCAATGCAACATATTACGGTGCATATTATAGGGAGCAAACGCGGGTTGGGCGCGGAAAAAGCGTTTCATATCCCCTTGAAACTGCACCATTTGCGCCACTTCTTCCTCGGTTAACTTAGACCAGTCAATGGGGGCATTACTATTGAGATTGCCTTCCTGCATTGTCCACAGTTGGAACATATCCAAATAGTAAGAACTAGCAAACAAGGTTAACGCTGACCAAGAACGGATTTTCTGGTTATGTTCTCCCCCATCAATTGCATCAGCTAAATAGCGACCTCTGGCTTGAAAAGGATTCCCGGGGTTAGCAAACTCATCATGATTCCCCGGATAATACAACATAGCAAGGGGCCAATCTTCTGAGAGCATATAATCGAGTTCGCGAGTGTCAATCTCATCTACATATTTGAGGAGATTTTCTGTAAACCAAAGATAAAAGCGATCGCTGTAAGTGGTGAGTAAACCAGCGCCGCCGTTATCGCGCGATCGATTGAGATAGGGATCGCCAAAGTAGCCCTCACCAATGACCACCGATTGGGGACGATAGTGATCCACCGCAGCGGTTAATTCTTTCAAGAACTCCCGTCCATAAGGTTGGGCATCAATGCCATTAACATTATCAATACGTAAGCCATCAAAGCCATAATCAATGAGATTCACTAATCCCGCATCAATGAGATTTTGCCGAATTTCTGGGGTGTATTTAAAGCGGCGCGTTCCCCACTCCGTCCAAGCCCCCCCATATAATTCACTACCATCTTGAGCGACATATTGCGAAAAGCCTGCAGGGGCAAATTCTCGCGGGGGATTATTTCCCCGAGGCGAATAGTGACTATAAACCACATCTAATAAGACTGCCACATCGGCTTGATGAAAGGCATTAACCATTCGTCGCAGTTCATCAGGGCTCCCAAAGTCGGGATGTTTTCCATAAAAACTAATAGTTTGATAACTGTAGCGCCAATCGGGAAGGTACTCCGCACCCGGTTCCCAAAAATCGACATGGGTATCTAGAGGCATAAACTCGACGGTATTATAGCCTAATCTAGCCATCGCTTCCGGGAGTCCGCATTCACTGACAAAATTATATAAACGAGGGATATGCTCTTCTCCCGTATCCCCATAAAATTGAGAATCAGGGTTTTGACATTGCCATTTCATTGCCATAGATAGGACATCCGTTTCCGCAATGGTTAATTGTTTCCCTCTTAAATCTAAAGTCGGAGCGCGTTCTTCCTCCGAAATCGGGGTCGGATTCCAGAAGACGGAATTGAGTTCATGGCTTTGTTGATCTTCATAAAATCGCTCATTAAAAGCCGGGGTGGAAAGCAGGGTTGCCCCCAAATCGACTCGCTGTTCCCCATCTTGATCCACAAGGCGATATTGTTTTTTGTGGTAATCATCAGGGGGAAGGGTTACCGCATGAACATGGGAATTTTTTTCTGTGGGTTTAAGGGTATAAGGCTCTAAGTTCTCTATCTCTCCCCAATTATTAAAGTCGCCAATGACGTGGAGGCGTTCAAAGTCATTGCCTACTAACACTCGCAACGTTACTGATTCATCCTCATGGAACTCAGTTCCCACTTGGGGTTCAAAACTTTCTTCTTCTGGTTCTTTTTCCAGCTTTTCCACTGCCGCTAAATTCAAGGATTGCACATCTGGACTCACCACAGGTTTTTTTTCCATGGGGGCAAAATCATTAATTTCCATGGCAGAAAGTCCCGTCAGCCGGTTAATATCTTCTAGACCGAGATAGCGCAACTGAGCATAAGACTGTTCAGGGATGATCTCCTTAGTTGCGGTTTCTTCACTACTCGATTGCACCGACTCTTGGAGGTTGATAATTAACTGTTGCACTGCTTCAATAACTCGGATAATCCCTTGTTTAAGGGTATTAAAAAAGCCCGACCAAAATGAACCGGAACCATTCCCTTCAAAGGCAAGTTGCAGCGATCGCGCTGCCTCAGCAACTCCTTCCTCACCTGTCTCTCCTTGTGGAGATAACTTTAACTGAATGGTTTTGCCTGTGCTGTTTTCCTCCTGCGAGGAAGACACCTTAAAAACAAACTGCACGTCCTCTCTGCTAGAATCTTTAGCAAGATCAGATGGTGGCGAGACAACATTCAGTTGATAAGCTAGCCAAAGCGACATAAAATCCATATATTTTACTTGATAATTTCTATAACAGCAAATTTAAAGATAGGTCAATCAATCGGTATCAAAAGTGGCAATTGATCGAAATAGATTGACAAGAACTAGGTTGATTGCACTTAACATACCGTTAATAATACACATATTAGCTTAACAAAACAAATTTAACGATACCTTCCTTGATCAAAATGGCAATTAATGTTAATTCTCTAATCTCAAACTTAATTAAAGAACGTCATTCCGAAAATCCCCAAGATTGGGCTTCTGGCTATTCCACCTCTTACCTCTCGCAAGTGACGCAAGTTTTTGCTGATGGCACGGTTGATCTCTATATTGCAGTTTATTTACCGCGAGGAGAGCAAAATCCGAAAGCATTCGCCGTCGAAGTTCAGATTGATGGAAGATGGAAAGCCCTCAATCCGCCAGATCAAGAGCATTTGGTGTGGTGGTTGCAACTAGAGGGGATTGCTGAAGGAACGGAATTAACCTTTCGCTATAAAAAATCGGGAGAAGATTGGCAGCAGATTGTTCCCCTAAATAACCTTGCCAATCGCTATGAAAAAATTTATGTTCCCAGTCTGACTCACCAATGGCAACATCAGCCACCGACGATTAATCAGGGGCGGGTTTTGCTAGAAACGACTCTCGAAGGGCTACTCGCTGGTTATAAAAAGGGTCGATATGCCCCGAATAACCGTGACGAAGATTTAGTCAATCAATCTCTGGCAAGTCGGATTCTAAAAACGGATCTCCTAGGCTGTTTAGCGGAGTGGGGGATTGATGAGATCATGGCTCCTGTAGGTGCTTCTGTGGCAAACCGTAGCGATCTCAATCCCAAGTATAACTATCTAACTTACAATTTTGTGGAATTAGATTGGCAAATTGGGTCGCCACAAGAGTTTAAACAATTAGTTGATCGCTTTTACCAAGAGAATATTCAACTAATTCCTGATCTGATTTTCGCCCACCAAGTGCGAAAGCCGTTTGCAGGATCAATGGATCAAGTAGAGGGGTTAGACAATACCACCTTTGTGGATGATGAGGCTTATTTATTCCGAGATTATGGCACTTGGATGTTAAACCTTGCCATCCCTGAAATTCGGCGGATGCTGATTGAAAAAATTGTTTCCTTTATTAAAGCCTATCACCTCAAAATTATTCGCATTGACTATATTGATGGCTTAATTTTGCAGTATTGCCAGCGAGACGAAAATCATGCTGAACAGTTTTTACGAGAGTTGAAAGCAGAGTTGAGAAAGGTTTGTCCTGAAGTTATTACTTTGGGAGAAACTTTTGAAGTCTCACAAAATGAAGTGGTGCAAGATTTTATTGATGTGTTTTATGCCCCCATGGGCTTTTCGATTATTGAAGAGTTATATAAGCCAGTGGCGATTCGGGATCATCATCTGGTTCCCAATATTGACGCGATCGCGCATCATATTAGCGATGTAGTCCATTCCGAACGCCCAGAAGCCGTTTATGCCCAACTCCATGATGAAACTTGGTTCTGTCCTCATATTATGGCCGGTCGCCCTCATGTGGACTGGGCTTATGGGGGTCATCCTGCACAGTTAGCGAAAAATCAAGGAGAAGAGTTGGTGGAAATGGGGGCTTTAAATCATCACCATCTCCTCGATTATGTCCGACGGACGGTGCGAATTGCCGAGGCGATGACCATGTTTATAGCGCGATCGCGTTATATGTTTACCCCCGGAGTAGATAGTCTCAGTTTAGGGGCGTTAGATGATCCTGACCAATGGAAAGTCACTTGGGAAGGGGTAACAACAGAACAATTAAAAACTTGGCAAGAGACAGGATTATCAGCGCTAATGATTTATCATGCCCATGAACAGCATCGCCATGACATGATCCAACTGCGGAAGATCTTTCGTCACTATACGAAACTCAATGGGGAAGGTCGTCAGTCCTTAATTTTCCCCGAAATGCACCACAGTAATAGTAGCACTGGTTTATTGTGTCTTTTCCGCCGTAGTCATTTTAGTAAGGAAGAGTCACTGCTGATTGTTTTTAATTTGGGAACACAAACCTTTGCCGGGGATGAAACTTATGAATTACCTGTTCCTGAGGGATTTTGGGGACAGTGGGAAGTGATTTTCGATGGAGAAACCTTAATGGCGCGATCGCAGTCGGTTTTAGAGGAATTTCAAATTTGCGCCCCCTATGAGGAAGGGACTCTTTTAAATACCACCGCCGGGGAATATTCCAATCATCCTCATGTGATTCCTCTCAAAATTGGGTCAAGAAGTCTCGTTGTATTGAGATATCACGGGGATTGAGTCCTAGTCGGGGGTTCAAACTTGCCCCAGTGCGACCGGTGACCAGCCAAATAACAGAACGCCCTACATCTCGGGCAATGCGGAGGGTTTCTTCTGGTTCTTGGTTCGAGGGGACAGGAACTCGGGTAAAAGTAATCCCCCGACTGCCAAAAACAACTGTTCCAATGGCAGTGGAACGGGGCATGTGATAATCGGAGGTAATGAGATAGACATGGGAAATATTGTTCTTTTTCAGAACATCGACCATGGTGGTGAAATTAGTCACCGTATCGGTAGCGCGATCGTCATAATGAAGAAGAATAGGATCAATTTTGTAGCCTCCTAAAATTTCGCGACCTCGGGGATAAGTCCCTGAAACCCAAATCGGCAAATCAGGGTGTTGCTGACTAAACTCTCCGGTAAAGCGTTCCCGAGAAAAATCGCCTCCTAGCATGAGGATAGCTTCCGGTTCGGGATTTTGGAGTTTGACCCAAACTAGACGAACAGGAATGGAAACGGTAACTGTTAAAATAGTTGCCAATCCTACTACAAATAGAAAACGGAGAGGGTTACGAAAGAACATGACAACAAGAAATAGCATAATTTCCCTATTCAAAGAGCCATTTCTCTCCCTCTAAGTTCCCGTATTCAGAAGATTTCATCCTTGCGGAGGAGGAGTTTACTCATCAGCAGTTTGTGGGATCAGGTGATCCAGTTACTGATCAATTCCAGTTTTCCTTGCCTTTAGAATTAATAACTATCACCACAAAGTGCTTTACCGAGACGTTGTTCACAAAACGCTTTTTCAGAAGCCTCTAAATCTTCCCATTCAAGATCTCGACGCAGAACTGCTCCATTATGACCGGCTAAGAAACGGGGAAGTTCCTCATATTCAATTAAGTCTAAAGTTTCCATGTCATAAGTAGCGTAAGTCGTGAGGTCGGGGGACTCAAAATCAATATCTAGAACCGTAATCGCTTTTCGTGGGGGTAAATCACTATCAATAAAGGGACGAGGACCTGATCCTAAAATTCCCATGTGCAACAATTGTAAGTCTCCGCGATGTCCAGGATAATAAGCATGGTGATGACCACTGATATAAGTGTGAACATCATAGTTTTCTAGCATCGCTCTGAGTTCTTCAGCATTTTCCATCACTTCTCCCGATTGATTTCGTCCCACGGTAATGGCATAAAGAGGCAAATGTCCCAGTAAAATTCGCATTTTGGCACTTTGCGCTTCGGGAGAGGCTAACGCATTTTCTACCCAAGCCAGCTTTTCTGGGGGAATGTAACTCGAAGATCCATCCCAAGCGAGGAAAAAGATATCATCCTGTTTAAAGGTGTAATAAAAGGGAAAATCAGCGCGATCGACAAACTCTAAACCGGGATCATGTTTGGGATCATTCCAGTATTCTGAAGCTAAATCCCGTTCTTGCTGAAACAAAAACCCACCATTGACATTTCTGGCGCTAGAGGCATCATGATTACCAATGGTAAACCCATAGGGAAGATTAGCTTCTCGTAATGGACGTGCGACATGATCATCAAATCCTTCCCACATCGCCCTAATTTGGGGTTTAGTTAAGGCGGGACTTTGTCCTGCAACCATATCTCCGCTACAAACGACCATATCCGGTTGCCAAAAAGGAATCAAAGCCATCCCTTTATCCACAGCAGGGGGATAATCTGTTGAACCATAGACAGTATTAAGATCACTAATAACAACCAATCGCACATCGCTACGAGGAGGATTATAAATTCCCCCTGCTTCTTCTACAATTTGAGCCGTCTCAGGAGGAAGATCAGCCAGTTGTTTCTCATCCACACTTCCCGCATTGGTGGTAACACTGACAAAAATTGCCGCTATTAATAAAACAAAAAAACGCACCGCAGACATAGAAGCCTCCCCATAAACACAGCTTTAATATCTCACAGGTATTATTGAGAAACAAGCCCTTCTTCTCCAACTTGGCAAATGGGGATCTGAATGTAGCGCCAACTGTCCAAAATAGTATAAGTGAAC
>JBKHER010000143.1:0-6960 GCA_046540715.1 Halothece sp. | reverse complement strand
AACTCTTAACTGGAAATATAGCCTAATGATTCTAACTTAGCGACAATTTTACCAACACTTTCATCGAGGGATTCTAAATCCGTGCGACATTCCACCGTGGGATTGTTTGGGGGTTCATAGGGATCATCAATGCCTGTAAATTTTTGAATTTCTCCAGCGCGGGCTTTTTTATATAACCCCTTAACATCTCGTTCCTCACAAACACTTAAGGGGGCGTTGACAAAAACTTCTACAAAGTCCCCAATTTTCTCTCCCACTTCTTCTCTGACCTCACGATAGGGGGAAATAGCAGAAACGAGAACAATGACCCCATTACGGGTTAAAAGGTGGGAAACAAAGCCAATGCGACGAATATTGGTATCTCTATCTTCTTTACTAAAGCCTAAACCCTTAGTGAGGTTTTGACGGACAATGTCCCCATCTAATACCTCTAGTTTCTCACAACCGCGCGATCGCAGTTCTTTTTCTAGAGCCTGAGTAATAGTGGTTTTCCCGGCCCCACTTAATCCTGTTAACCAAATGGTTACACCACGATGTTCCATGAAAATTCATCCTTTTCTTAACTCAACCTGTCATCATACTTGACTAAGAGACGCTTATGTTACACCCAGAAGAAACTTTTTTCTGTATTTTTTGCCGATGCTAAATCTTCCCACCCAAATTACATTATCTCGCTTATTGGGGATTCCCTTTATTTTTTATTTTCTCAGCCAGCGGTCTGTTTCCTTTCAATGGGCGGGGCTTGGGGTTTTTCTGCTGGTAGCCGCCACCGATTGGCTAGATGGCTATCTCGCCCGTAAACTCGACCAAGTTACGGATTTAGGCAAGTTTCTTGATCCCCTTGTGGATAAGCTATTGATTTTTGCCCCACTTTTGGTATTAGTGGAGAGGGGGACAATCCCAGCTTGGGCTGTTTTTTTGATTTTAGGACGAGAACTCGCGATCGCGGGATGGCGAGTTACACCCAATTTGTCAGGAAAACAACTTCCAGCCGCCAATCAGTTGGGAAAGATTAAAACGGTATTACAAATTATTGCTATTACCGCTTTAATTGCCCCCATTGATGCCTACAGTTGGCTAGTATTTTCTCAGATTCTATTTGCTTTAGCTGTTTTTGTCACCTTATTTTCGGGATTGATGTATGTCTGGAATCCCTTTTTGTCAAAGGAAACGAATTTATAAAGCAGTTTTAAAATTAATATTATTGTAATAATGTTGGAATTACTTTTGATTAATGGTGCGTTGATACTCATTGCTTATTTTTTAGGATCAATTCCCAGTGGTTTTCTCGCTGGACGCTGGTTAGAAAACATTGATATTCGGGAGTATGGATCAGGTTCAACGGGCGCAACAAATGTGCTTCGGGTTTTAGGCGCAAAAGCAGCCGTGGCTGTGTTATTAGTAGATTTACTCAAAGGCGCGATCGCGGTTGCGATTGCCAAAGTGATTGTGATTCAAGTTTCAGCCTTTCCCTTTTCTGACGATAGTGTAGCTTGGCTAGTCATTGTAACGGCTTTAGCTGCCGTATTTGGTCATAGTAAATCAGTGTGGTTACACTTTAGCGGTGGCAAGTCCGTAGCAACCAGTTTGGGGACTTTATTGGTGATGACTCCTACAGTCGCATTAGGCGGAGTGATTGCTTTTGGTTTAACTCTTGCTTTATCGCGGATGGTCTCTCTGAGTTCATTAGTTAGCGCGATCGCGATTAATATTTTAATGCTTGTCCTGAATGAACCCTTTCCTTATTTCATTTTCTCTGCTTGTGCAGCTGCCTATGTCATTTGGCGACATCGTGGTAATGTGGAACGGATTTTAGCAGGAACTGAACCCAAAATTGGACAAAAAGTTTCACATTAATTGGTTATTGGTTATTGGTTATTTGTTGTTTGTTAATTAATTCCTAAACTATTGTCGTCTGGGGCGACCTAAGGTAGTAATATAAAGAACTGCCTCATCTTCGGGAATGCCTAAAACTTCATTGACTTGGTTATCAAAAAAGCCTGCAATGCCACTAACCCCTAAGTTTAAATAAATAGCTGCTAAATTTAGCCGTTGTCCGAGGTGTCCCGCATCCATGTGTAAATACCGATAAGCGCGATCGCCGTATAAACTAATCGCCTGTTTTAAGTCCGCCGTATGGAAAATCACCGCACCTGCATCCCGTCCTAAATCTTGTCCTAAACAGAGATAATGTAGTTGGCGACGGAAGTTTTTAAAGCGAATTTGTCTTAATTCTTGAGAGTTCGGGGCATAATAATAACAGCCTTCTTCTAAGTCAGTTACCCCAGAAGACGCGACAAAGGTAGAAATTAAATTCGGTTCAAAAAAGTCAGGTTTAGCATCTAATCCCTGTTGCCAATAGTCTTGGGGTTGGTAAGTAAAACTGAGAACTTTTTTCAGTTCCTCAAAGGTGATCTCTTGTCCATTATATCCCCGTGTCGAACGGCGTTTTATAATCGTTTGGGGTAAACCTTCTAAACTCTCTCCCCAGTCAATGGGATCAGTTTCGGTGGAAACTTTTAAGCAAAAGGGAAAATTATATTTATCTTCTTTCTCGCGGCTTGGTAACTGTTTAGAACTAATTTTAGGTTCACTGTCAATTTTAGTTTTTTCATGGAGATATCCTAATAACTGCCCATCAGGAATATTCTCAGGAAAACGATGATTGGCTGGAGAGGGTAAACTGGTATTTGCAGGGGATAAATTTTGGTTAATTTCTAATAAATCCGCTAAAGTAGCGACTGTAATTACGCTTTCTTCTTCAGGATTAAGATAAAGCAGTTCATTCATGCGATCATCATGAAATCCCCCAATCAAATGAGGGCGATAGTCACAAAGATTCCCTGCGAGTTCAAAATTACCTAATAAATGCCCAGTATCGAGAAATATGCGTCGATAGGCCCGATCTTCATAGCGCCAAGCGGAACGATAAAACACTGAGGAAAGCGCGATCGCGATTTCTGTATTTTCTAAGGTAGAATGCCAAAAACAAGCAGCTTGTAACTCCGACCAAACAGAATCTTCCCAAAAGTGAATCAGGGAATGGCTTCGGGATTGATAATTATAGAGTCCTTCTGGTAAAAATGATAATCCCCTGACAATGAGATAGACTTCTGCTGGGTAAAGTCCACCCGCCGAAGGGGCCGCACGAAGATAAATTCCCTCCCCAGACATGGTTTGTAATTTCGCCGTAACCCCATAAGATAACAAGAGAAATTGGGAGAGACGATGCCATTTTTCCCAGTGGGGTTCATCAGTTGGCGTATTATCCAGATAGGGTTTTAAGTCGTAAGTAGTTCCAATTTGATAATCCTTATAGGGAACAGGCTGATTTTCCCAGTCAAGGGAACGCGCTTTTTTAGCAATTGTATCTGGATCGTATTTGGTGCGCTCGTGATAATGTTGGGCTAAGGTGGGTTGCCATTGGGACATAGACTTGCAAGAGGAGTAAAATCATCCTTTTTGGGGCTTTTCTCATCCTATCACTGCGCCCGAATTCTTAGCACTTTCATTCTCTTAGTAATCGATTAGGAATCCACCATAAATAGAATTGAAATGCTCAGGTGTGCAAAAATTGACACTTGAGCGTTTTTTCATAACCAATGACTAATGACTAATAACCGAAAATGCCCCATTTCGATTAGGATTGATCAGGGGTTACTTAGTCAGGGATAAACCAAGAATGTACTCATTATTAGAACAACTGCGACAACACTTTTCTCAAGCCCTAGTCAACGCATTTGGCGAAGAATACGCCGACACTGATCCCTTAGTGACGCTGGCGGCGAAACCCGAATTTGGGGATTATCAGTCCAATATTGCCCTTTCTCTTGCGAAATCCCTGAAACAAAAGCCCCGCGATACCGCCCAACAAATTATTGATCACCTTGATATTTCCCAATTATGTGATCCCCCTGAAATCGCCGGACCTGGCTTTATTAACTTACGCCTGAAACCCAGTTATTTAGAAAGCCGACTGCAAGCAATTTCTCAAGATAGCCAACTCGGTGCGGAAAAAGCAGAAACGCCGCAAAAGGTGATTGTTGACTTTTCTAGTCCCAACATTGCCAAAGAAATGCACGTCGGGCATCTCCGTTCTACCATTATTGGCGATTGTATTGCTCGCATTTTAGAATTTCGCGGTCACGATGTCTTACGCCTCAATCATGTCGGTGACTGGGGAACACAGTTTGGAATGCTGATTGCCTATTTACGAGAAGCCTATCCCGAAGCCTTAACCAAAGCTGATGCGTTAGCCATTGGGGATTTAGTTACTCTCTATAAAGAAGCTAAGAAACGTTTTGATGAAGATGAAACTTTCCAGAAAACGGCGCGAGAGGAAGTGGTGAAACTGCAAAAAGGCGCAAAAGATAGTATTCAGGCTTGGGAATTACTCTGTGAACAGTCACGGCGAGAGTTTCAGGTGATTTATGATTTGTTGGGAGTAGAATTAACCGAACGCGGGGAGTCTTTTTATAATCCCTTTTTATGGGAGGTGGTGCAGGAATTAGAAGAAAAAGGCTTAGTAGAAGAAGATCAAGGGGCAAAATGTGTATTTTTAGAAGGCTATACCAATAAGTCAGGGGAACGCTTACCGTTAATTATTCAGAAAAGTGACGGCGGTTATAATTACGCGACAACTGATTTAGCCGCCATTCGCTATCGTGTCCAAGAAGATGGGGCGCAACGGGTGATTTATGTAACGGATGCAGGACAAGCCAGTCATTTTGATCAAGTGTTTCAAGTGGCAAAACGCGCCGGTTGGGTATCTGATGAGGTGGAGTTAGTTCATGTTCCCTTTGGTTTGGTACAAGGAGAAGATGGAAAGAAATTAAAAACGCGATCTGGAGATACCATTCGGTTACGGGAATTGTTAGATGAAGCGATCGCGCGATCGCGCCAAGATTTAGAAAAACGCTTACAAGAAGAAGGACGCACCGAAAGCCAAGAATTTATTGAAAATAGTGCTAAAGTTGTGGGCATTAGTGCAGTGAAATATGCCGATCTCAGTCGTAACCGCACCAGTAACTATGTCTTTAGCTTTGATAAAATGCTAGCACTACAAGGCAATACCGCCCCTTACCTTCTCTATGCTTATGTGCGAGTACAAGGAATTAGCCGTAAAGGGAACATCGACTGGGAAACCCTCAATAAGCAAACCATTTCCCTAGAAGATAACAGCGAGTTAGTTCTTGCCAAACATATCTTACAACTTAGCGATGTTCTCAAAGAAGTGGAAAAAGACTTACTCCCCAATCGCCTCTGTCAATATCTCTTTGAACTCTCCCAGAAATTTAATCAATTCTACGATCGCTGTCCTGTTTTGCAAGCAGAACCCGAAAAACGTGCCTCACGCCTGATGTTAGCCGACTTAACCGCCCGTACCCTCAAGCTAGGACTCTCCCTATTAGGAATTGAAGTCTTAGAGCGAATGTAATCCCAACCAAGTAAAATTGAGTCCTGTCACCTTAAACAGGACTTCTAATTGAAGAGGGGGCTAAAAGTATCAGCGATAACCAATCTATTTAACTGATGGAATAAGAAAAAACTTATTGATTTTCTTTTTTAGAGACGAGACAGTATTGCTCTGAAAATTCTAGAATGTTTTAAGATTGGCAATTTCAACATTCCAAAACAGGATGAGCGAGAATGACGACCGCTGAATTAGATCCCCCAACACCACTATCAGCAGAAGCAACCTTTGAAGAAAATTTGCTATCTGATTCAACTTATAATCAGGATACGATCACCGAAGGAGAAAATAAGAATCTCCTTAATAAAAAGTTACAAACAAGTCCTAATGGGATGACCAGTGGCTTGCGCGTCAAGCTCCAAATTGGCTTTGCCTTTGTCACCTTCATTCTCATTGGCGCAAATGATGCCGTAATTGGGGTTTTACTGCCCCGTTGGGGAGACTATTATCATGTGGATAAAACCACTCTCAGCTTGGCGTTTCTAATCGGTTCTGTCGGTTATTTAATCGCCGCTCTCAACAGTAGCTTCCTCTCGCGAAAATTAGGAAATGTTAAATTCCTCTTACTGGGGAAAGCGAGTTTCCTCGCAGGAATATTAATATTCTGCACTCAGCCACCATTACATATTTTATTGGGCATTCCCTTACTACTAGGTTTTGGTGCAGCCATTCTCGAAGCGGCTCTCAATGCTCATTTAGCGAATCTTCCTAATAAAACCGCCCTTTTGAACTATCTTCACGCCTTTTATGGGGTTGGTGCTTTACTCAGTCCATTTGTTGCTTCTCAATTTCTAGAAGCGCAATTTAGCTGGAATGTTATCTATTTGGTTTTAGGAACAATTAGTGTTTGCCTTTTAATCAGTATCCGTGGCTTATTTACCCAAGCCGATGCTACCTCCACCGCCTGCGAGAATAACTCTGAAAACACTTCAACCAAAAGCCCCTTAAAATACCGCTTTGTCTGGTTATTTGCCTTCTTTTTACTATTCTATGCCGGTGCTGAAATTAGTTTAGGACATTGGAGTTATAGTTTTCTCACCGAATATCGCCACGAAAATGCTGCCCTAGCCGGTTGGCTAGTTAGTGGCTATTGGTTAGGCTTAACCATCGGACGAGTTTGTATTGCTCCTTTAGCGAATAAAATTGGGAGTAAAGGCATTATTAACACCTGCTTAATTGGGGTTATTTGTGGGCTTTTACTCTTTAACTTAGTCGCCTTAAGTCTTACCAGTGATTTTGGGTTATTACTAACTGGTTTCTGTTTAGGTCCCATTTTACCCACAGGATTTGCCTTTCTCTCCAATGTTGTCCCCACTCATCTTTTAATGGGATCAATCAGTTTTATTGCTAGTTTAAGCAGTTTAGGGAAAGCCCTTTTTCCTTGGTTAGCAGGGAATGTGGCAGAAGGTTTGGGATTAGAAATGTTTTTGCCTTATGTCATTATTTTGGCAGTAGCAATGGTGGCTTGCTGGTTAATTGTTTTAGCC
>JBKHER010000142.1:0-6965 GCA_046540715.1 Halothece sp. | reverse complement strand
AAATGGAAGCATAATACTCTCCACAAGGATTTTGACTAATCGTTACAGTTTTCACTGACCCCTGAATTGGTCTAGGGAAGACTGCCTTAATCTCTCCTAGTTTCGGAAATTTTAAGGAGTCTTTTTTGACCTCTACATTCTGAGGATACTGAATAGATTGCTTACCATGCTTAGATTTGAACTTGGGATACTTAGCTCTTTTTTGGAAAAAGTTAGTAAAAGCGGTATTTAAGTTAATGCAAACTTGTTGAAGACATTGAGAATAAGTTAATTTCAGCCACTCATACTCTTTCTTCAAGTTAGGAATTTGTTTTTTAAGGTCATAGCTAGAAAGCCCTTTGCCAGTTTCTTTATAGGTCTGGCTGATCAAGTTAAGACCATAATTCCATAGCCACCTACAGTTACCGAAAGATTGAGCAAGTAACTGTTTTTGCTGAGAATTCGGGTATAGTCTGACTTTTATGGCTTTCCGCATGACTATTAATTGAACAAACTTATTTATAGTTTATCTTATATATAAGCCATTGTCAATATAAAAAGCGAGTCATGAGGGGCTGTCATCTGAGGTTTCCTCAGATGTTTATACGCCCCGTCTAACGACTACAGCCGTTAGGCTTAGTCGTAGGATTCTCGCTTACAATGCTAAAACTATTATCGCGCCATTACTTTGATAGCGGTGGCGCGATATTGTTTTTTCGGTATTTTTAAGCTTAATTTATCCTAATTTTACTCTTTTCATAACCTCATCCCCTTACTATTAGCCTGACAGGCTCTATTCCCTGATTAGACTCCTTTTCAACAGGGGAAGGACTGTCGCTTATATTCAGAGAGGAGAATGACCGGTGACAAATCAAGAAAATCTTTCCCAAGGGGTGGGCTCAAATTATGATCGCGATTGTAATCCTTCCCATAATCGTAGCTTTAGCTCCATCATTGATCAACAGATACGCCGTCGCCAAGTTCTCAAAGGAAGTGTTGCTTTAGCTGTAACCTCTATGTTTGCTAGCCCTTTGCTTAGTGCCGTACGTCCACGAGCTGCGTCGGCGCAAAACTCCTTGTTAGGCTTTAAAGCAGTTCCTATCAGTGAAACAGACACAATTGTTGTTCCAGAAGGATATAAAGCACAGGTGATTTTGCCTTGGGGAGAACCCATTGCTGGGGATTATCCTAACTATCGTCTTGAAAATACTGGTGCAGAACAAGAAATGCAAGTGGGCAGCCATCACGATGGAATGCACTTTTTCCCCATTGATGGAAATTCTCCTGATGAAGGAAGTTCTGAGGAAGGCTTTCTCGTAATTAACCATGAATACATTGAACCGCGGTATATGCACGCTAGTGCCAAGGGAAAAGCATTAGGAAATGGTGAAGTTCCCATGAAGGGGGAAAATCTTCGAGATGCGGATGAAGTTTTAAAGGAAATGAATGCTCATGGAATCACCATTGTTCATATTCGCAAGGAAGGGAATGGGAACTGGGAAGTGGTTAAAGACTCCCGTAACCGTCGCATTACAGGGCTAACTCCTATGGAAATTAGTGGGCCCCTGCGCGGCACTGATTTTGTTAAAACTCGTTACAGTCCTGATGGCACTCGCACTCGTGGCACCTTAAATAACTGCGCTCATGGGGTTACTCCCTGGAATACTTATTTAGCAGCAGAAGAAAATTGGCATGGCTATTTCCATAATGGTGATGTTGATGCCCAAGGCAATCCAGACTTACCCCGAGAACATTCCCGTTATGGCATTAGCACTGGCGCAACTCGCTACGGTTGGGAATTAGCGGAAGGAGGCGAGGATCAATATATTCGCTTTGATGCTTCCACAAAAGGCGATCAAGCCACAGAAGATTACCGTAATGAGCCAAATACCTTTGGTTGGATGGTAGAAATTGATCCCTTTAATCCTAATCGTACTCCTCAAAAACGGACAGCACTAGGGCGGTTTCGCCATGAAGGCTTGGTATTTCAACCAGTGGTAGAGGGACAGCCCATTGTGTGTTATTCCGGGGATGATGCACGATTTGAATATATCTATAAGTATGTTTCTGCCCAGCCCTATTTCCCAGAAACTGCCGGTGGGCATTTATTAGATAATGGCACCCTTTATGTAGCTCGCTTTAACGAAGATGGTAGTGGAGAATGGCTCCCTCTTGTGTTGGGGCAAAATGGCTTAACTCCTAGTAATGGGTTTAACAGTCAAGCTGATATCTTAGTCAATGCCCGTAGCGCTGCTGATTTTGTTGGCGCAACGAAAATGGATCGTCCAGAATGGGGCGCAGTTGATGTCAAGACAAAACAGGTATATTTCACGTTAACTAATAACACTGATCGCGAATCTGAACAAACTGATGCTGTTAACCCTCGACCTAATAATCGCTGGGGACAAATTGTTCGTTGGCAAGAGGAAAATGACAATTCGGCTGCTAATCGCTTTCAGTGGGAACTGTTTGTGTTAGCCGGTACAGAAGACAATAGTAAGACGTTCAACGGAAAATCACTTTCTCAAGAGAATATGTTTGCCAACCCCGATGGCTTATGGATGGATGCTGATAGTCGGCTTTGGATTCAAACCGACGGAGGAATTGATCAATTTGGCAATAACATGATGCTGGCGGCTAATCCTGAAGATGGCACAATTCGCCGTTTTTTAACGGGTCCCATTGGTCAGGAAATTACTGGAGTAATTACGACTCCCGATCAACGAACCATGTTCATTAATGTGCAACATCCGGGGGCTACTTTGGATAAGGAAGCGTTTGCTGCAGGTAATGTTAATTCTCGTTGGCCCGATGGTAATGATTCTCCCTATCCCCGTTCAGCAACTGTCGTGATTACGAAAGAAGATGGGGGCATTATTGGTTCCTAGATTCAACTTGATTAGTTTTTGATGAGGGCGGTTGGCTTTCTTTTAGGATAAAGAGAGTAACCGCTTTTTTTGTGCCATGAGGTTGATCACCTATAGTCCTGCTTATACTCTCGTTCCCACCTACGAATGTTTTAACCGGTGTTCTTATTGTAATTTTCGCACTGATCCCGGACAGGATAGTTGGATTACGTTAGACCAAGCAAAACAGCGTCTGCTTTCTCTTCAGGAAAAGGAAATTTGGGAAATTTTAATTCTTTCTGGAGAGGTTCACCCTAATTCTCCTCGTCGTCAGGAGTGGTTTCACCATATCTATAATTTATGTCAACTGGCTTTAGAGTTGGGCTTTCTCCCTCATACTAATGCGGGGCCGCTCAGTTATTCGGAAATGGCACAGTTGAAGGAAGTGAATGTTTCTATGGGGTTAATGTTAGAACAATTGACTCCTGAGTTATTAAAAACGGTTCATAAACACGCCCCGAGTAAGAAGCCAGAGGTGCGCTTACAACAGTTGGCTTGGGCAGGAGAGTTGAAAATTCCCTTTACCACGGGAATATTATTAGGAATTGGGGAAACTGAGGCAGATTGGTGGGAGAGTTTAAGCGCGATCGCGCAACAGCATCAAACCTACAAGCATATTCAAGAAGTGATCTTACAACCCCATCGTCTGGGCAGTCAGCAAACTTGGCAAAAAGACGGATTTTATCTCCCTGACTTTCCCAGATTAATTGCAAAAGCCCGTAATATTCTGCCAGAGGACATTGCCATCCAAATTCCTCCCAATTTAATCTCGGATTCCCAATTTTTAATTGCCTGTATTGAAGCGGGTGCAACTGACTTAGGCGGAATTGGGGTCATTGATGAAGTTAATCCCGACTATCCCCATCTGCATCCACACTCTTTACAAGGGATTCTTGATTCACAAGGATGGCAGTTACAACCGCGTCTTGCTGTGTATCCTCAATACTATGATTGGTTAAGTCCACAATTACAAATGGCGGTTAACAATCCTTGTTTCATAAAATAGAAATACATGGAAAGTTTGGAGGAATGATGCCACAGTCATTTATCTTAGAATACTGGAATGATGATGGTTGGTTAGTGGGTCGTCTCAAAGGTATCCCAAGAGTCTTTAGCCAAGGAGAAACGATTGAAGAATTAGAAGAAAATATACGGGAGGCTTACCAACTGATGACAACAGACGAAGAACCTGCACCTAATCATTATAGAAAAACAGACTACAAGTGATATTTTAAAGGCAGGAATAACACTGTAAATTGATAAAAACTGTATTGGGAGAACTACCTTGGATTTGCCATCGTTTCTCTGGCTTTGGAAAATTGCCGCCTGGTCGATGGGGTTATCAGTGACTGCTTATGGGATTCTAGCAGGAACAGGAATTACGTTATACTATTTCCGCGCCCAGAAATCACCGCGTCCGAACTGGCTACGTCCCTTTCACTATACGATGGGAATTATTTTAGTCACCCTGGTGTTACTCTTATTGACCATTGGCATTGTTGGCACACTGGGAGAGTTTGGTGGCTTAGGACATTCCCCCCATTTAATTGCTGGCTTAACCGTTGTGGGATTAGTGTTATTATCAGCAGGAAGTGCTAGTCAAATTAGTGCTAAACGCCCTTGGATGAAACAGCTTCACGTTACTACAAATGTGGTGTTATTCTTTGCCTTGGCTTATGTGTCCTGGACGGGATGGGATGTGGTGCAAAAGTATTTAGACTAGAGATAAGGAAGGATTGAGAAAGTAGCGATGAGTCATACAGTCATTATTGGCGGCGGGATTATCGGAAGCGCGATCGCGCTCTCTTTAAGAAAACGAGGGGAACAAGTCACTATTGTTAGCCGTAAGCAAGGAGAAGCGGCTGCTTTGGCAGCAGGTGGAATGATTGCCCCTCAATCAGAAGCCATCCCCCCGAGTCCGTTATTAGATTTATCACTGCGATCGCGCCAATTTTACCCCGATTGGATTAGGGAGTTAGAAGAGATGACAGGGTTAGACACGGGTTATGTTCCCTCGGGATTTTTAGCCCCTGTGTATGATCTAAACCAAACTCCCTCTTCTGCCACAGTTGAACCGGCAACATGGCTGGAACAATCTGACCTAGAATTTTATCAGCCCGGACTGGGTGAGGATGTCAAGGGGGCATGGTGGTATCCTGAAGACGCGCAAGTGGATAATCGGGCGTTAATGAAAACCCTCACCACTGCTGCTAAGGAAATGGGAGTCACCTTTCGAGAAGGAGTCACCGTGAAAGGGATTCAAAAACAGAAAGGGGAAATTACCAAGCTGAGAACCACTGCTGGCGATATTAAAGCGGATACCTATGTCTTGGCAACGGGATCATGGGTGAAAGAACTCTTACCGCTGCCAGTGCGCCC
This sequence comes from Halothece sp., assembly GCA_046540715.1. Lineage (GTDB taxonomy): Bacteria > Cyanobacteriota > Cyanobacteriia > Cyanobacteriales > Rubidibacteraceae > Halothece. Next base: position 1,701 of record JBKHER010000142.1, on the reverse strand, counting down.
AATTAAGGGACAAATGATGTCGCTACAGATGCCCTCATCTCCCTATCCCATACAACGGGTGTTATTTGCCCCTAATACCTATCTGATTCCCCGTGAAGATGGTAGATTAATTGTGGGGGCAACGTCAGAAGATATGGGATGGACAGACAAAAACACCCCTGCTGGAGTGAAAGCTCTCAGCGATCGCGCCATCCGTTTATACCCCGATTTAGCAGATTGGTCAATTGAGGAAACTTGGTGGGGCTATCGTCCGACAACGCCTGATGAATTGCCGATTTTAGGGCAATCTGATTACGAAAATCTATTTTTAGCTACTGGACACCATCGCCATGGCATTTTACTCGCCCCCATCACCGCAGAACTAATTGCGGATTTAATCTGTCAGCAAAAAGCTGATCCCCTTTTAGATCATTTTTCTCCCCAACGCTTCCATAGCAAACAGACTCGTCAATGGTTCACCGCTAAGTCTATGAAGGGTCACAAAAACGGACAAGTTAGCCACCTTTCTTTCCCCACTGGGGGAGGTGAAGGAGAGGACAATTCCCAACTAGGAGATCAACCCTTGATCATTGCAGGTAGAACGTTTCAATCGCGGTTACTCACGGGAACTGGCAAATATCCCAGTCCCGAAATTATGCAAGAAAGTATTGCCGCCAGTGGCAGCCAAATTGTTACGGTTGCGGTACGTCGGGTGCAAAATCAAGCCCCCGGACATGAAGGGTTAGCCGAAGCCATTGATTGGAATCAAATCTGGATGTTACCGAATACCGCAGGCTGTAAAACTGCCGAAGATGCCATTCGGGTGGCGAAATTAGGACGGGAAATGGCAAAGTTATTAGGACAAGAGGATAATAATTTTGTCAAGTTAGAAGTGATTCCCGAACCGAAACATTTACTTCCCGATCCCATTGGCACCTTAGAAGCTGCTGAGACCTTGATCAAAGAAGGATTTGCAGTCTTACCCTATATTAATGCGGATCCCGTTCTAGCTAAACGCTTAGAAGAGGTGGGCTGTTCGACGGTAATGCCATTAGGATCGCCCATTGGATCAGGACAAGGGATTAAAACCGAAGCCAATATTCGGATTATTATTGAAGAAGCAAATGTTCCTGTGGTGGTTGATGCGGGGATTGGTAGCCCTAGTGAAGCGGCGTATGCGATGGAATTGGGAGCCGATGCGTTGTTGATTAATAGCGCGATCGCGCTTGCCAAAAATCCCGTCGCTATGGCCCGAGCTATGGGATTAGCGACAGAATCAGGACGACTTGCCTATCTTGCAGGTCGTATCCCCATTAAACAATATGCAAGTGCTAGTTCTCCCACCACAGGAGTTGTTGGAACAAGCAATCACACATCGTAAAGTATGGGTATTATTACTTGGGCAATTCTCGGACTCATTGCAGGGACAATCGCCAAAGCCATTTATCCAGGCGAGTCAAAAACAGGGGTTTTAGGAACGATCTTGTTGGGGATTCTTGGCTCACAAGTTGGGGGCTGGATTGGACGGCAATTATTTGATACGAGGGTGACAGACTTTCGTAATTTAACCGCAACTGAAGTCGTCCCCAGCCTAATTACCGCAGTTCTTGGCGCGATCGCGATTATCTTTATTTGGGGCTTACTAACCAAGCCCAGTCGTTAGATCTTGTCACCCCGTGAGAACTCAGACTCCTTACAGCGAGGCTTTTGAGTGATCAAAAT
>JBKHER010000141.1:0-6975 GCA_046540715.1 Halothece sp. | reverse complement strand
AGTGCCATTCATCCCTCGATTTCAAATCGAGGGCTTTCTGACTGATTTACTGTAATCATAGCATCTTGTGGTTAGTCCCTTGTCCTTTGTAAACTAATGACCAATGACTAATATAGTAATTCCAAATAAAAAACAGCAGTTTAACAGTAGTGGGAGCATCTTGCTCCCTAGTAGCAGCCAAGATGGCTGCACTACGGAAATTAATTGGAATGACTATAACTCATAACATCATTAGGATCAAATTGAAAACAGCTTTCCCCCCTTTCAAAGGGGGGCTAGGGGGGATTCCTGAGATTTAATGGACAAATTTGGGCATAATATCCGCAGCCGTTAGGATGCCAAACCAACCTCGTTGCTGAAATTCGACTCCCGCCTTGAGATAGCCAAAAGCCGTGCCGCAGACATTGGCAGCCATGCTGGTTTCATCCCCAAGAGTAAAGGTATGAGTGGAGATTTTGCCCTCAAAGGTGCGACCTGTCACTTGCACATTGGTACTGAGGGGCTTTTGAGCATTGCGAGTATCTACCACACCGCCAACCGAAACGCGATCGCGCGGACAAATCCCTGCCAACTCCAACATCAGATCATCGGCATGTTCCATATTTTCTAACTTCAAAATGCCATCAGTTTCATTAAGCAGTGCTGCCACCTCTTCATCCGTCATGGCTTTCGCTTGTTCCACCGTATAACCAGGCATATGGGCAATATCTTCGCGAATGGTTGCCCGATACGCTTCCCAATTGGCAATTCCCACACCAAACGTCACATTGACCGCGTGAATTTCAGCGTAACTTTGAGCAGCAACCGTCGCAGCAGCCGTTAAAAGCCCAGGAGTTGCGCCACAGCCAGTAAGATAAGTAATACCAGCCGCTTGTAACTCCTCTCTCATTCCCAGTAAAACTTCCATCGCACTGGTACGCTTCAGGGCATCCACTAATACCCCTTGCCAACCCGCATCAATAAACTCTCTCACCACCGAAGCCATAAACGTATTCGGTAAATTGGGGAGAGCAAGAAAGTAACCATCAACGTCTGGATACTGGCGAATTAAATCCCGAATACTGGTGCTAGAAAGACTGCCAATCTTCTCTAAGCTACCGACTGATCCGTGTTGCTGATAACTATCCTGACAAGCCTTAATGTCTAATCCTGCCTCACTATAAGCGAATCCCTTTTGATCCGCCACAGCAACCCATTCCATTTCCTGTTTCGGGGTTAAAATTTGAGCAGCGGCTTGTCCTAAGCCACCAAAACCTAAAATACCAATTTTCATTGTTGCCATAGTTTCCTAACTATTAATTTCACAATTCTTAACTATGAGGCTTGACGCTTTAAAAAACTTAAGCGAAACTTACATATATTGGGGCAAGTTATCATTAAAGCATTAACAATTGCTAAAAATCAATGCCAACCCTTGAAATTAACCCCTTTTAATGAATCCTTATCATTTTTTGACAATCACCCTATGAGCATGGAAACCCTAGAATTTGTCATTTACCCCGATGGGCGAGTGCAGGAGAAAGTTACAGGGATCATCGGAAATTCCTGTACTGAGGTTACTGCAAAAATCGAAGCCCAACTGGGGAAGGTGGTCTCACAAGAGCAAACCTCGGAATATTTTGCTCAAAATACTCTCGACTCTACCACAACGACCACGCAATCTAACGTCACTTCTTGGTAAATTTTTCTATAGAAAGGTTTGTTTTGTTAAATTTAAGTAAACTGGTCTGGAGATAAAATCACGATGTCACACTTTAGCCAAATCAAAACCCAAATTCGGAATCTCTCCTCCTTGCAAGAGGCTCTCAATGACTTAGGAATCGACTGGAAAAAAGGCCCTGCAACCGTTCGGGGTTATCAAGGACAAACTCATAACGCGGAAGTTGTCATCCCTCAGGAAAATCAATATGATGTCGGTTTCCGTTGGAATGGCAACGAATACGAACTGGTTGCAGACTTACAGTATTGGCAACAGCCGTTGACAGTTAATGGTTTCCTCAACCAAGTTAGCCAACGCTATGCTTACCACACGGTTAAAAATACAACCTCCGAAGAAGGTTTTCAAGTTGCTGAAGAACAAAAAAATGAAGACGGTTCCATCCGCTTAGTTGTTCAACGCTGGAGTGCGTAATGTCTGATGCAAATAATCCCCAACGTTCAGGGTTAGAACCAGAACTCGGTGGCATTTTACGCCATAACCCCAATCGCTCAGGTTATGAACCCGAATTGGGCGGACAATTTCGGGAAAAAGGGGTTTATGTGGATGAGTTAACTTGTATTGGTTGCAAGCATTGCGCTCATACCGCACAGAATACCTTTTATATTGAACCTGAGTATGGACGGGCGCGGGCAATTCGTCAAGATGGTGATCCCGAAGAGGTGATCCAAGAGGCGATTGATACCTGTCCAGTGAATTGTATTCATTGGGTTGACTATACAGAGTTGAAAGAACTCGAAGCCGAACGTCAATTCCAAGTGATTCCTGTAGCAGGGTTTCCCGTCAGTAAGGGCGTAATTGCTGCCCAACAAAGACGCTTACAAGAAAATAAGTCAGAAAGCCATCGGTTTGAAACGGATGGACGGGGCTTTTAAATGTGGTCGGAAACCTCCGACACCAGCCCCTCATGAATGACACCAAAGGGCTTTAGCCCTCTGTGTCTGTTAAAATATTAAGAAAGTCCAAAACTAAATGGTGAAAAACCCAAGCGGACTAACTTAAAAATCCTGTTAATACTTAAACAACGGAGTCCAAACTCGGCAGTATGAAAGTAACTTGCAGGTAACCTAAGGCTAAAAGTAGAGATACAACTAGACTTATGTCTAGTCAAGGTCTGTAGAGCATCCTTGAACGTGCCACTCCTTTAAGGAGACTCCTTTCTAACACTCGATTTGCGATTTTAATCCATTGAGTTGTTTCGATTGGAATCCACGCGATTTTAATCCGTGGAGAGTTCAAAAAAACAAAAGAAACAGTCTTAGTTAATTAAAAGTTATAGTATCGGGTAGGAACGTTTGGCGTTTCTGCCTTTTTTTTGGTTGAATTGAGCAGTGGCATTTTACAATCAGGAATGATTAATGATTCTTAGTTTTTTCTCTGGCTCTAGAATTTATGCGTATTGCCCTATTTACGGAAACCTTTTTACCAAAAGTCGATGGCATTGTTACCCGTCTGCGTCATACGATTAATTATCTGCAACAGGGGGGGGATAAAGTGTTGGTAATTGCCCCCGATGGTGGGATTACGGAATATAAAGGAGCAAAGGTTTATGGAGTTTCTGGAATGCCATTGCCCTTGTATCCTGAGTTAAAGTTAGCATTTCCCCGTCCTGGTATTGGAGAAGAATTAGAGAGGTTTCAGCCTGAGTTGATCCATATTGTCAATCCTGCGGTTTTAGGATTGGCAGGGCTATATCATGCCAAGATGATGAAGTTACCGCTAATTGCCTCTTATCATACTCATTTGCCCCAATATTTACACCATTACGGCATGGGGGCTTTAGAAGGAATATTATGGGAATTTTTAAAGGCAGCGCATAATCAAGCAGAATTGAATCTCTGCACATCAACTGCCATGATGGAGGAGTTGAGTGAACATGGCATTGAACGGGTGGCGTTATGGCAAAGAGGAGTGGATACAGAGTTATTTCGCCCCGAGTTACGCTCTCAGCAAATGCGAAACCATTTATCCCAAGGGCATCCTGATGATCCCTTATTACTTTATGTGGGGCGAGTTTCTGCGGAGAAGCAAATAGATGAGATTAAACCCATTTTAGAGGCAATTCCAGGGGCGAGATTGGCAATTGTGGGAGATGGGCCGAGTCGTGAGAGTTTAGAGAAATATTTTGCTGATACCCCGACTCATTTTGTGGGCTATTTGGAAGGAGAAACTTTAGGGGCGGCTTATGCTTCGGCGGATGCGTTTGTGTTTCCTTCTCGCACGGAAACGCTAGGATTAGTGCTATTAGAGGCGATGGCGGCTGGGTGTCCTGTGGTGGCAGCGCGATCGGGCGGGATTCCTGATATTGTCACTGATGGGGTGAATGGCTATTTATTTGAACCTGATGATCCTAAGGGGGCGATTACGGCGACACAAAACTTACTGGAAGCGCGATCGGAACGAGAATTATTACGAGAAAAAGCCCGTCAAGAAGCAGAATCTTGGGGGTGGGATGCAGCCACTCAACAGTTACGAGATTACTATCACCAGGTGTTATCTCAAAATTCCCTGTCTGCGGTTAGATCATGAACTATTATCGCTGGGGAAGTTGGCTGTTTTTATGGGGAAGTACCTTTTTTACGGTTGACGCTTTGGGATTAAGTTTTGAAGAATTAACTTGGCGTTCTTTCTTTTATCTATTAGGATGTGTATTATTTACCCTCGGTTGTGTCTGCTTTGTCTTGGATGCACTTAAGCAATGATCACTTATCAATAACAAATAACGAATGACAGAGGGAAACTATTTAGAAGCTAACTTAAAGCAATTTTCTCCAGAAGTTCAGGAAGTTGTCACCCAAGTGTTACAACTGGAAAAAAAGAAGCTCTATCAAAAAGCTCCTCGTCATATCAATGAGGATATTTTAAAAATTATCAAAGATGTGGTGCAATGAGGCTCAAATCCATTAAACTCTGCAACTTTCGTCAGTTTTATGGGGCTACTCCAGAAATTCAACTAGCTGGAAGTGAGCGGAATATAACAATTATTCATGGGAACAATGGCGCTGGAAAAACGACGTTATTAAATGCGTTTACTTGGGTACTTTATGAGGAGTTTACCGCAGCGTTTGCTAATTCGGAACAATTAGTGAATAAATGTGCTATTCAAGAGGCAGTTCCTGGAAAGTCTGTAGAATATCATGTGGAATTAAAATTTGATCATGATTATAAATCCTATCAGTTGAAACGTAGCTGTTATGCGACTAAAAATCAAGATAATAACAGCTTTGAGAATGGAGAAAGTAAGTTATTTATGCTCTTTGCTGGGGATGATGGGGCTTGGCAGCATCCGATAGAACCCCCTGAGGAGATTATTGGACGCATTTTACCAGTAAGTTTACATCAGTATTTTTTCTTTGATGGGGAACGCATTGATCATATTATTCGTTATCAGAAGAAAACAGGGTTAACGGAAGCGACGAAGGAATTATTAGGGATTAAAGTGTTTGAACGCTCTGTGGAACACTTAAAAAATGCTCGTCGCAGTTTAGAAGAAGAGTTACGTCAAATTGGCACGATTGAAACCCGAAAATTCCTGAAAGAAAAACAAACCTTGGAGGAAGCAACAGAAACGTTACAGCAACGTCAAAATAAAATTAATGAAGAAATTGAGGACAAGCAAGTTTTAAAAAAGGAATTAGGAGAGCAGTTAATCAAGTTAAGGGGAGCCGAAAATCTCCAAGGGAGGAAGAATAGCCTCGAAACTGAAGTGAAAACAACGAGGGAGCGACTGGTTCGTTTAAATCAAAAGGTTAAACAAATAATTTCCCGTCAAGGTTATACCGTGTTAATGACTGATATTGCAGAACGCTGTTCTCATTTATTTGAAGGATTACCTCAGGGGGGAGAGCTTCCCAGTCGAATTAAAAAGCCATTTGCAGAAAGTTTATTAAATCAAGAGCGTTGTATTTGTGGAACAGAATTAATTGTAGGGAATCGTTCTTATGAGAATATTAAACGTTGGATGGAAGAAGATGGTGGCGCAGAAGTAGAAGAGGCGTTAATTCGTTTAGAAGCTCACATGAACAAAATTGATCAACAGGCGAGTAAATTTTGGGAAACGGTAGATGAAAGTCAAGCAGAAATAGCCGAGTTAAGACAAAAGTTAAATCATTTGGAAAGCGATTTAGAGGAAGTAAAACAGCAGTTAAGAGAATATCCAGATCAAGAAATTAAAGAGTTACAACAAGCCGTAGATGAAACAGAAAAGGAATTAGAAAATTTATTTCTAGAAAAAGGACGTAATGAAATTGAAATTAAACAAAATACGGATCAGTTAAAGGGAGTTTCTCGAAAGTTAAACCAAGAAGAAAGTAAGGAAAAAAAACAGAACTTAGCCCAACGGAGAAGAGAAACAACAGAAAATGCGATTGCTTGCATTCAAAAGCTAAAAGCTGATGTAGAAAAGCGATTTCGGTTAACTTTAGAACAGAAAGTCCAAGAAATTTTTAGTACCATTTCCTTTACACCCTATTTACCGAAGCTCGATCACAATTATGAGTTAAGTCTGGTGGAGAGAACAACAGAAATAGAACAGCTGGTGGCGGCTTCCACAGGAGAAAATCAAATTTTAAGTTTATCTTTAATTGGGGGGATTATTGATCAAGTGCGCCAGTGGAGTGCGAATAATACCTTAATTGCCCCTGATAGTAGCACGTTTCCGATGGTGATGGATTCTCCGTTTGGTAGCTTAGATGAGGTATATCGGCGACAAGTGGCAAAAGCGTTACCGAAAATTGCCAATCAGTTAGTGGTTTTAGTAACAAAAACTCAATGGCGCGGCGAAGTGGAAGCGGAAATGAATGGTTTTATCGGCAAACAGTATGTTTTGGTTTATTATTCTCCAAAAGCAGATTGTGAGGAAGATTGGTTAAATATTAATGGGGAATATTATCCTCTTGTACAACGAAGCAGCAATGGCTTTGAATATACTGAAATTCAGGTAATTAGCTAAGTTTTAGGGGCTAATGTTTAACAAGACTTAACACTGTTTGGTAAAAAGTACCTCCAGTAATCCCCCCTACCTTTGAAAGGGGGGACGATGGATTGCTGTGTCGTGCTAATTTTTATATGAAATGGAACTGTGTATGCTACATACCGTAGGCTGTAAGCCGAGCCGTAGGCATCCCCCCTTGCCCCCCTTAATAAGGGGGGTTGGGGGGATCCTGAACCCAGCTATTTGTAGCAACCATAGGTGGATTTCATATGATTTAGTAGGGCTATATACAACACAAAATAACATTTAAGTAAAGCTCATTTAA
>JBKHER010000140.1:0-7016 GCA_046540715.1 Halothece sp. | reverse complement strand
CTACACACCAACCCATTGTTCCCCCCTTTCAAAGGGGGGTTAGGGGGGATAGAGCATAACATTACTTTTTGAAAACATGAGTAAGGAAATTATGAGTACCACAAAATCAAATCCGAAAACACTTGCCGGACATGAAGTGCTAGCCAAAGCAGGTAAAACCGTCTTACGCCCCGGCGGCTTAGAAGCCACTCGTCAACTCCTAGACTGGGCAAATTTTCAACCCGAAGAAACCGTTTTAGAACTCGCCGCCAGTTTTGGCAAAAGTGCCATTTGGCTTGCCCAACGCTATGGGGTTCAGGTTGTGGGTATCGAACGTAATCCTGAGAGTGTTGGCATTGCCCAAGATAACATCCGTAAAGCAGGGTTAGAAGGGCAAGTAGAAGTTCGGGAAGGAGATATTTTCCAGTTAGATCAAATTAGCGAACAATTTGATTATGTCTTTGCTGAAGCCATTTTAACCATGCAATCCCCCACTGGTAAAGCCAAAATTTTAGCAGGAATTGAAACCATTTTGAAACCACAAGGAAAATTTTTATCTCACGAAATGCTGGGATTAGGAGAAAAACAAGAAATGGATCGAGCCTTATCCCAATCTATTCGCGTCAATGCTCAACCTTTATCGGACACAGAATGGAAAGAACTGTTTAAACAAGCAGGGTTAACTATTACTCAGTCTAGAACAGGAGAAATGGGCTTACTCAACCCCAAACGAGTCATTGAAGATGAGGGCTTTTTCTCAGCCATAAAAATTGGATGGAATGTGTTAACAAATGCTGAGATCAGACCGCGAGTTTTACAGATGAAACAAGTGTTTGATCAATACCAAGATCAACTCGGTTACATTGCCGTTTGTGCGACTAAGGAAGGATAATCATGGCTGCCACAATTACTAACGCAAATACCTCCTACTGCGATCATCTCAACAATTTAATTGAATATCCTGAAACGGGGATTCTTAGCAAGATTTTTGTTAAAGATGACCACAGTCAACAAAACTTATTTTGTCTGGCTTCTGGCACAGTTTTAGAAGAACATACCAGTGCTAAAAATGCCACAGTTATGGTCTTAGAAGGGGAAGGAATACTAACCCTAAATGGAGAAAATATTGCTCTCAATCAGGGCGTTTTAGTTTATATGCCTGCTCATGCCCCCCATGCCTTAGAAGCAACCACTAATCTAGCCTTCTGGCTAATTCTATCAAACGTAAACGAACAAGAGAAATAACAACAATGAATCAACAAGCAACTGTCAATACTTTTATTGAACACTTAAACTTAGACGCAGCTAAAGTGGAAGACTTATTAGCCCTAAGTGCAACTGAACTACCACAAACAGAAGCCTTTCAAACTGAATTAGGCAATCTTGATTTAGGGTTATTGCGAGAAACATTACCAACCGCAAAATCAGCCTTAGAAAATAAGTTACCTGCGTTTTATACTTGGCTCAAAAATGAGTTGCATATTAAGCGAGTTCCTGATAATCCGAATCATGCGACCACTTGGGTTGCGGGTTTTCTAAATAATCAAGAGAGTATCCAACATTTAGTGGAATTACATCGCCCGGTTCCCCCTGTGGCTTTAGAACAAGCTGTTCCTCGTTTTGTGAGTTTATTTAATCAAGTGGAAGATCGTGAAATTCGTCAACAATGGCAAAGGGCTTTGGCTTTATTATGCTTAGTTTTAGTTGCCGATGCCCGAGAACAATTACGCACACCTAATAAGCTAAGGTGCATTTAAATGGGGTATTCTTGCAATTAGTTGGAAAGGCTGATAACTGCCATTGTTGCCTATTGCCTGTTCCCTGTTGCCTCATCTCCACAAACCAATTTCAATGCTTAACAGCTTACTGTCTAATAGTTCTTTCCGTTAATCTACTGGTTGAACGGGATTCATTGAATGGTTGATTGCATTGTGCTAGAGTTAGCGGTGATATTATCAAATCTTAACATTTGAATGGTTGTGCAGAAACAAAGGCTATTTCAGGGGATATTACTGGTGGTTGCTACTGTCCCAATGATCCTTCTATCCTCAACTGCGTTCGGTGAGTTATCCCAATCAGAAAATCAAATTGAACGATTGGCTCAAAATCCTCGTCAAGATCGCTTGCGACAATTGTTAGAACAGGGTCGAGATTTAGTGGAAGCCGAGGAATATGAATCAGCGGCGCAAGTGTACCGACAAGCTAGTAACTTAGACTCAGAGAATGCAAGAATTTTCTCTGGTTTGGGCTATGTGGAAGCCATTTTAGAGAATTATCAAGCGGCTGTAGCAGCCTATCAAAAAGCCGTAGAGCTTGAACCGGATAATGCAGCGTTTCACCAGGCTCTAGGTCATAGTTTGGCAAAAATCCAAAATTATTCTGCGGCTACTAGTGCTTATCATCGTGCTAGCCAACTCGATGCGGATAATATCAATCCCTATTTAGGGTTAGCAGCAGTATTATTACGTCAAGACGATCGCGCTGGGGCGATCAGTATTTATCAAAAAGCCTTGACCATTGACCCTGATCATACTGAAGTTAATACCTTACTTGGCTCTTTGTTAGTGGAAGAAGAAAACTATCAAGACGCGATCGCGCATCTCAAAACCGCCCTTGACAAGAATCCTCAAGAAACCACCGCTTGGTTAAGTCTCGGGAACGCCTATCAAGAACAAGATCAACTCAGAGATGCCGAATCCGCCTATAAAAGAGCCATTCGCTTAGATTCGGAATTAGTCGAGGCGTTTGCTTCCCTAGGAGAAGTGCAACTAGCACAAGAAGAGTATATGGAAGCAATTACTACCTATAATCGTCTCTTAGAATTAACCCCTGATACCCCTGGCGCTTACTATAACTTAGGATTAGCTCTCAAAGAGCGCGATCGCGTCACTGAAGCGCGAGAAGCCTTTGAAACCGCTCATGATCTGTTTACGGAACTCCAAAATGAAGAGGGGAAAGAACGCTCCCAAATGCAACTAGAAAATCTGTGAGGGGCTGTCCTCAGTAGAGCGAAGCTCGTGCCGAAGGCGATCGAATGCCGAGGCTTGTAAGCCCCCCAAACTCGCGGGGGGTTGGGGGGATCATTGGTAGCAAGGATTAAAGTATTTCATATAATATCAAATCCGTTTGATTAATTGGCATAGCGAGCAAGATGCTCGCACTCCTCAAACGATTGGTAAGTGTAGTGGGAGCGTCTCGCTCCCTAACTCCAAAATCAGGGTTAATTTCTCGGATTTGATATAACTTATAACTGCTTCTATTGTAAACTTTTGTATCTTTTTTTGGATTTCTCCTTAAAAGTAGTTGACAAGCAAGGGGAAAAGTGAAAACTTATGAGCAGATTTTCTTAAAATTTGGGGTGTGAGGATGGTAGGAGCAGTTAAAAAGCCTCAACAGCAGACTGGCTGCGCCACAGGCTTAGTATTACAGGTTTTGTTTCTAGCACTGGCAACGGTAAGTGGGATTACGATTTTCTCGGCATTAAAACAGTCATCAGTTCAGGCTGAAGATAATGTTGCTCGCACAGCGCCACAAACAGGGCAATGGTTAGAAGCCTCATTTCCGGTGGAAAATTTCCAACGTTATACCTCTCCTTATGGTTATCGTAAGTCACCAACGACAGGCAGATTACAGTTTCATCGCGGTTTAGATTTTGCAGCCCCGTTGGGGAGTTATATTCGTAACTGGTGGGGAGGTAAAGTGGTCGGGCTTTCTGATCACACCCCCTGTGGAACAATGGTAGTTATTCAGTCTGGAGACTGGCAACATAGTTATTGTCATCTTAAAGGCAGTGTCCAAAATACCAGTGAAGGATTGGTATTGGTGGATCGCGGTGGGGGGATTCGCTTACGGAAAGGGCAAATAGTGGAAACAGGAAGTCGTATTGGGCGTGTGGGAATCACGGGACGAACCACAGGGCCCCATCTGCATTGGGAACTAAAATATGCAGGGGAACATATTGATCCCGCGTTGGTCTTACGGGAAATGTATAACCAGCAAGCGGCGATGGGTGAATAACAGTTTACTCGGCAAAGCTTTACTACAAGAATGAAACAGCCCCCCTTTGAAAGGGGGGAACGATTGATTAGTTTGAATGCTAGCTAGAGCGGATTCCGCATGGTGACAAATTCTTCTGCTACTGAGGGATGAATGGCGACTGTGGCATCAAAATCAGCTTTTTTCGCGCCCATTTTTACTGCAACAGCTACACCCTGCATAATTTCGGCAGCGGCTTCTCCGACCATGTGCGCTCCTAAAACGCGATCGCTGTTTCTTTCTACCACTAACTTTAACATGGCTTTTTCTTTACGGCGGGTCAAGCTAAAGTAAGTGGAACCAAATTTGGCTCGATAGACATCAATCGCGTTTTCTCCATATTTGGCTTTTGCATCTTGCTCGGTTAAGCCCACACTAGCGGCTTCTGGGCTACTAAAGACAGCAGAAGGGACATTGTCATGACTCATAATTCGATTTTTACCGCCAAATTCGGTATCAGCAAACGCTCTTCCTTCTTGAATGGCAACGGGAGTCAGATTAATGCGATTAGTGCAATCTCCAACTGCAAAGATATTAGGAACGGTGGTACAACTATAGTCATTAACCGCGATCGCGCGGTCTTTAACCTCCACGTCTGTATTTTCTAAGCCGAGTTTTTCTAAGCGAGGAATGCGCCCTGTCGCGGTTAACACCACATCTGCCGTCAAAGTTTCTTCATGATTGCCTTTGGTGGTTAATTTTAGCCCCTCTTTAGTTTTTTCAATGGACTTAACTTCGGTATCCTCAAATACCTGTAACCCTTCTTCGATGAGGCTATTTTGCAGATGTTCTCGCAGATCATTATCAAATCCGCGTAGAATGTAGGGACGACGAATAATTTGAGTAACTTGTGAGCCTAAAGCATTAAGAATGCAAGCAAATTCTACCCCAATATAACCGCCACCGAGTACCACAAACCGCTTCGGCTGTTGCGGTAGCGTAAACATATCATCGGAGACAATGGTGTGTTCAATCCCAGGGATATCTGCTTTTTCAGGAATCCCACCCACCGCGATTAAAATTTTATCAGCAGTAATTTTTTCCTCGCCAATGGTCAAGGTATGGGCATCCACAAATTGGGCATAGCCTTGATAAAGAGTTACCTCGGCTTTCTCTAAATTTCGTTGATAAACGCCATTGAGGCGATCTACCTCGCCATTAACGGCAGTGGTCATTTTTTTCCAGTCTAAACTAGCTTCTCCCACAGACCAACCATAATCCTTGGCATCTTCAAACCAGTTGGGAAAATGAGAGGTATAGACCATTAATTTCTTGGGAATACAGCCGCGATTAACGCAAGTTCCCCCTAAACGGTCAAACTCAGCGAGTCCCACTTTTGCGCCGTATTCTGTCGCACGTCTGGCAGCGGCAATCCCACCGGAACCCCCACCAATGACAAATAAATCATAATCGTAAGCCATAAGAATAAGTCCTTTTCTATTACTTGCTATTCGGTTTCCCTGTCATTTTCGCTCAAATCCGAGGGAGGTCGATCGCTGCTCCAACCCCACCATACCTCTCCACACTGACAGTAATAAAATTCTTGCCATTTACGCTCATAATTATCCCCAATGACAGGGGCGCGACGATTCAGCCAGACTTTCTGGGCTTCGGCCGCACTCGCCCCACATCGGGGACAATGGAAATCAAGCGCATGAACGGCGTTTTCTATCCAAGTTGGGGGAACGGGGCTAAAGGCTTCCATAAATTTTATTGAGCAGAGTTAGCGGCTAGCAATCTTCGTCGCAACCGATCGAGAGCATGACAGGAACTAACATGACGAATGGTATCTCGTAAGCGTTGCTGTCCTAGTCGTAATTCTACCTGATCTGTTTCTTCTTCTGGGGTAGCAATTCCAAGATAAACTAATCCCACCGGTTTTTTGGCGGTTCCGCCTGTGGGACCGGCAATTCCGGTAATACTCAATCCCCAATCGCTATGAAACTGTTTTTTAACTCCCAGTGCCATTTCTTTGGCGACTGTACCACTAACCGCCCCTTCTTGGTTCAGGGATTCGGCTTTGACGGTTAATAATTGTTGTTTGATCTCGTTATCATAAGCCACAATCCCGCCGCGAAAATAACCAGAACTACCAGAAACGGAGGTTAACATGGCCCCCAAGCCGCCACCTGTGCAAGATTCGGCAACAGCAACGGTTTGTTTTGCCTCTAAGAGGAGTTTTCCGGTCACACTGGCTAAAGTATCCTCATCGCAGCCAAAATAGTCTAAACCGGCAATTTCTTGAATCCGTTGTTGAATGGGATTAATGAGCGCGATCGCGCCTTCTTGTGTTTCCGCCCGTGCTGAGACTCGCAGTCGCACTTCTCCTTTTGAGGCATAGGGGGCAACTGTGGGGTTAGAAGCGTCTAGATAATCCCTCACCTTTTCCGCTAAATCTGACTCGCCAATGCCCCAAAATCGCAGGGTACGACTAAGAATAACATTTGCCCCCCAACCCTCCTGTTTTAAGAAGGGAACAGCAGTTTCTTGCCACATCCGACGTAATTCTGCTGGCACTCCCGGAAACGTCATAATGGTTAAATTGGGACGCGGTTGCCAAATCATCCCCGGTGCGCTTCCCATAGGATTAGGGAGAATGCTCGCTCCCACTGGCATTAGAGCCTGTTTACGGTTACTTTCCGACATGGTTCGCCCGCGTTGGGCAAATTTTTCTTTAATATCGGCGATTAACTCAGGGCGTTCTTCTAGGGGAGTTTCAAAAAAATTGGCAATGGTTTCTGTAGTGAGATCGTCGGGCGTTGGACCCAAGCCACCGGTAAAAATGAGAAGAGAAGCGCGATCGCTGGCTATTTTAATTACCTGTTTAATCCGCTCTGGGTTATCTCCTACTACCGTTTGAAAATAATGAGGAATCCCTAAATCAGCCAACTGTCTGCCTAAAAACTGCGTATTGCTATTAAGAATATCCCCTAACAGCAACTCTGTTCCCACACAAATAACTTCCGCGCTCATAATTCCTTTTTTAGCTTACGACTGCGTTG
>JBKHER010000139.1:0-7029 GCA_046540715.1 Halothece sp. | reverse complement strand
TGCACTAGTAGCGACCGAGACGGTCGCATTACGGAAAATAATTGGAATAACTATATTAGTCATTAGTCATTGGTTTACAAACAACAAAGGTGTTACTGAGCTTGCGATGCTTTGAGCTTGTCGAAAAGTCGAAGGACAAAGGACAAACAACAAAGGACGAAGGACAAGTTTTCTATTCAAATTCCTTGACAGGGAAGCGTTCCATTTGTTCTGCTGCCGTTCTTGCATGATTTCTAAGGCTGGAACTTAAATGAGGAACATGAGGAATCTGACACAGAAAATCGCGAGTACGCCGTAAAATTCTCACTAAATCTCCCTCATCTAAACTGGTCGCTTCGCATAATTCTTGCCACTCTAGACCTTCTACCCATTGTTCCACTAACCCAATTAAATCAGGTTCTAACCAGAGCGGAATCGCAACCCGATATCGTCTTTGTACTTGGAATAATTCTCGACGTAATCCCCTTAATTCATTAAACGCATTCATCACTTCTGGAGGTGGGGAAAACTCGGTTTCCGTATCAGGACGAGGGGTTTCTGTAATTAAAGCACAAGCGGCTGCCGCTAAAAGGGAGGGAGAAAGTTCATCGAAATAGCCAGACCGCAACGCTAGTCCTAACCATAATTCATTATCACCGCGAATGGCAGCGGCGGTTTCCCCCAGGGAAGTGGGGTTATAGTTGTCTAGAGCCTCAAAGATTTTTAACACTTCACAGATATTAAGAAACTCTTGCCAGTGTTGGGATTGGTTTTCCCGAGTGTTGGCTTGGTGTTGCTGTAGTTCTTGAAGCACACTGCGACGGCGATTATAAGTTTTTAAGAGGTGCTTCGGTTGTCCCCATTGCTGTAGGGGATGGTCTTTGAGTTGTTGTTGAAGATCGGCAATTTTGGCTTTTTGGGCTTCCACTTCTGGGGAGTCTAGGTTGGGAGGAGTTCTTCCTTTTAATTTTTCCACAATTTCAGCAGTGGTTTCGTTCCCGCGACGGCGTTTTCCAGGTTTGAGTTCTAAGTCTGGCGGTAGCTGGAGTTGCGCCATTTTGGTTTGGGAAACGAGGGTTTCTCCGATCGCGCTGACATCCCTTTCTGTTGCCACATACCAGCGATGATCTTCAGCAAGGCAAATTAAGAGAGAAGATTGCCCAGGGCTGGGTTGACGAGTCACTAAAACGGCTGCCATGGGAGTTGCCACTGTGACATATTTTCCTTTCAGGAACAGTAAATCGCCACTGCGAATTTCAGCAAGAGCGGCATTTAAGGCGGGGGCGCGATCGCGCTGAGATTGTCTTTCTAGGTACTTGAGAATCCGTCGTTCTTCTTTGAGGTGAGCTTGCAGTTTTTCGTATTGATGGAAGTATTCTCGGGGAATGGGGGCAATTTCCACATCAATGCGGGCAATATCTTGGGTTAACTGCGCGATCGCCTTTTGTTCAGGGATTAATTTTTGGTTGGCTAAATATTGAGCAAAACTGCGTTGTAATAAAGATTCTGCCTCTTGAATGGTTTGACGTTGTAATAAATTTAGCACCATGCCATAAGTGGGCGTAAACTGACTGACTAGAGGATCAGCCTCTTGAGTTGCTAAATACGCCGCTTCTTTTGCCCCTTCAAAGCGAGTTTGCACACAAACCACATTTCCCCGTTCATCCATCCCTCTACGCCCTGCACGTCCTGACATTTGCAGAAATTCCGAAGCCCGCAACAACCGATGTCCTTGATCGGTGCGTTTCGATAAAGAAGAAATGACAGTGGTTCGCGCTGGCATATTCACCCCTGCTGCCAGGGTTTCTGTGGCAAAAACCACCTTCACCAAACCCCGAGTAAATAATTCTTCCACTAACCCTTTCCAGGCGGGTAAAACTCCTGCATGATGGGCAGCAATTCCTCGTCTTAGGGGTTCAACTTGGGCGGCTCTGACTCCTTCGGGATGTTTCCGTAAAAATTCTTGTAATGCTTGTTGAATTTGTTCACTTTCTTCAGCAGTAACTAAGGAGAGAAAGTTTAATTGTTGGACGGATTGATCACAACCGCGACGGCTGAAAATAAAGTAAATTGCAGGTAGTAACTCTCTTTCGGCAAGCTGTTCGACGACGGTGCTAATATCAGGGCAGTCGGCTTTACTGACTCGGGTTTTTCCCCCTTTTTTCTTGGGGTTCAGGCGAGAATTAAGTTTCTTTTTCTTGGCATCGAGTAGGGGAAACAGTCCTTTGGGATTGCTAAAGTAAAACTCTAGGGGAACTGGGCGAAAATCGGATTTAATCAGTTCTGTTGCACCATGAATTTGATTAATCCAATCGGTGAGTTGTCCCGCATTAGCGATGGTTGCCGAAAGAGCGACTAATTGAATTTCTTGGGGACAATAAATAATGGACTCTTCCCAAACTGTGCCACGGTTGGGATCATTCATGTAGTGACATTCATCTAGCACCACGGTTTCTACGTTTTCCAGAGAGACTCCCACTTTTCCAATCGAGGTTCCGTAAAGCATATTGCGGAAAATCTCTGTTGTCATCACCACCACTCCAGCATCGCGATTAATGGAAACATCCCCTGTTAGCAGCCCCACTTGTTCCGACCCAAATTGTTCTTGAAAATCACGCAATTTCTGATTCGAGAGGGCTTTTAAGGGAGTGGTATAAAAGACTCGTTTTCCTTTAGCAAGGGCGCGATGGATGGCATATTCTCCCACTAAGGTTTTACCTGAACCAGTGGGAACCGAGACGACAACTGACTTATCTTGTTCTAAAGCAGCGATCGCGCGAACTTGAAAGTTATCTAATTCAAAAGGAAAGAGGGTACTTAAATCTAATGTGGACTGGATAGGGAACACACTCACGCTAGCTCTAAAAATGACGATGGGGTTTATTACTCCTAGGGTAACAGTCAACTTTCAGATCATGCTTGGAAAGAGAGAGAGGAGAGGTTTTTGCTTTAAAAATAATGATTATCGTGAACTGACCAGCCCTTAGAGCTTAAATATAATGGTCGAGGTAAATTTTTCTCGAACAGATAAGTTGTGAATAAAGATGGAAATTGGTAAACTTCGCGCTATGGTAGAACGGGCTATTATTGATGGGGAACTTTCTCGCGGTGAACGAGATGAAATTATGGAGGCGATTTATGCTAAGAAAAAAATCACACGGGAGGAATGTCACTTGATGCGGACATTGCAACAGAAAATATGGACAGCAGAGATCAAAATTCTGGGGTAACCCAACTGTTACAACAGGTACGACTTTTAGATCCCAGATCAGAAACTGACCAAATTGCTGATGTTCTGATTGAAAAAGGGCAAATTAAGCAGATTCGTTCTCAAATTACCGATTATCCCCACTCAATCCCTGTTAGAGACGCGCAGGGACTGGTTTTTGCCCCAGGGCTGGTGGATCTCTATAGCCATAGCGGAGAACCTGGAAATGAGGAACGGGAAACCCTCGCCTCTCTCGGACAAGCGGCGTTAGCAGGAGGCTTTACTCGGGTGGGGATTCTTCCTGATACACAACCTCCGTTAGATAGTCTCGCCAGTTTGCGCTGGTTACAAAATATCACTTCTCCTGAAGCCCCACAGTTTTACTGGTGGGGTTGTTTAACGCAAGAGGGGAAAGGTGAGATGATGACAGCGTTAGGAGAGTTAGCAACTGCTGAGATCATTGGTTTTAGTGAGGGAGTTTCTCTAGGGAATTTAGGGCTATTACAGCGATGTTTGGAGTATTTACAGCCTAGAGGAAAGGTGGTGGCTTTATCAGTGCGCGATCGCGCTTTGACACATCAGGGAGTAATCCGAGACGGGTTATTTTCTCTGAAAACTGGCTTACTCGGTGATCCTATAATTTCCGAAACGGCGACCTTAGCGGCGATTTTAGAATTAGTGGCGATGACAGAAACCCCAGTTCATCTGATGGGAATTTCCACCGCAAGAGGAGTGGAGTTAATTGCTGAGGCGAAAGCCAGAGGCGTTCCTGTTACCGCTAGTACCACTTGGATGCACTTGCTTTTAAATACCGCTACCCTTAGCAGTTATGATCCGAGTTTAAATCTTACGCCACCTTTGGGAAATCCTAGGGATCAAGCCGCCCTCATGGCTGGTGTTAAATCAGGGACAATTGATGCGATCGCGGTGAATCATACCCCTTATACTTATGAGGAGAAAACGGTTGCTTTTGCGGAAACTCCTCCTGGCGCGATCGGGCTAGAACTCGCTTTACCCTTATTATGGCAAACCTTTGTGGAAACAGGAGAGTGGACAGCGTTAGAATTATGGAAGGCTCTGAGTCTTTCTCCCCAACGTTGTTTACAGCAACCTCAGTTACGCTGTGCGGTGGGAGAACCAATAGAGGCGATTTTATTTGACCCGAAACAATCTTGGATCGTGAGTCAAAATCACTTAAAATCTCTCAGTGCAAATACCCCTTGGCTACATCAAGAAATTGTGGGTCAAGTGGTGGATGTATTTTTAAACCATGATGTTAAGCAACTGAAATTATAGTGGATACTTCTGACTCATCCATTTGGAAACAAATTTGGGAAAATGTCAAGGCGATCGCGATCGCGCTTTTTGTCGCAGCGATGATTCGAGTGTTTATCGCGGAACCCCGTTATATTCCCTCAGATTCGATGTTACCGACTTTAGAAATCGGCGATCGCATTGTTGTAGAAAAAGTTTCTTATTATTTTCAATCCCCACAATCCCAACAAATTGTTGTTTTTAATCCCTCTAAAATATTGCAAAGTTTTGGTTACGATTCCGATCAGGCGTTTATTAAGCGAGTCATCGGGGAAGGGGGAAATACAATTGCTGTAGAAGACGGAAAAGTCTATATTAATGGCAAAGCGATTAATGAACCTTATATTCAAGAACCTCCTAACTATAAACTTCCCCCATTGACCGTTCCCGAGAAGAAATTATTTCTTTTAGGGGATAATCGCAACAATAGCAATGATTCCCATGTTTGGGGCTTTTTACCTGAAGAAAAGGTCATTGGTCGCGCCGTTTTTCGTTTTTGGCCCCCCGATCGCGTGGGATTTTTAAACCAATAGCCAGTTGAAACAGTGTCCCTAATTGGGGAACGAAACCCATGGCAAACTCGACACTATAACATGGAGTGGTTCAGCTTTAGGAGCAATAATAATGATGTTACGCCCTTTGACAATTGGTTTATCAGCCTCTGTAGTCGGAGTCAGTAGTTTCTCTCTACCCGCGAGTGCGAATTCTGTTTTCCCCTTACAACAACAATTATCCCAAGCCGAGACCGTTCCAGAAGTAATTATTGATACAGAGCCAGATGACGGTTCGACTTCTAATTCATCAGATCAAGAAGATGTGGTGATTGATGATGAGAATGAATCCGAAACGACAGAGCCCAATCCAACAACAAATAACAGCGATCGCCGCTTTACCTGTGAAAGAGATAATGGGGAATATACGGTTATGTATCGTCCCGAAAGTCAGCCCAATGAAAGTTATGCTTGGGCGATTCCTGAACAAATGGGAGGAAATTGGTCACCGCAACGACGCTGTCAGGCGATTAGTGATCGACTTGAAGAATATCGTCCTGATGGTTTAATGGAGTTACAAACCACGAGTATGAATGGGGAAGATGTGGTTTGTGTGACCACTGAAGCGGATTCTAGCTGTCGGATCGTGTTTACGGTTCCCCAAGGAAAAGATGCAGTGAGAACGCGCGATCGCGTTTTTGAAAATTTAGCGGATGCAAGTGAAGGACGACAAACCCAAGGGGTGCGAACCTTTACCAATAATTCGAGCTTCGGCGATCTTTTAAGAGGTCGCTCTTCTCGTTCTCAGGAAACAGATGATAGCATTAATCTACGTCCTTTTTTAGATCAAGCTGACGGTGGAACAGGACGAGAATTACGTTCTAATAATTCTAATTCCTCTCCTTCTCTTTTAAACCCTGATCTCTTTCGTTAAAACTTTGAAATTGAGGAAGTTAATGGCTTACGAAAAAGAATTACAAGTCGGAATTGAAGCGGTTTTAAGTGCTGCCAAATTATGTCAAGCTGTCCGCAGTGAGATTCCCGATCAGATGGAGAAAGAAGATCGCTCTCCTGTCACTGTTGCTGATTTTGGATCGCAAGCAATTATTTGTCGGGCGTTAGCGCAAGCCTTCCCCAATGATCCTGTCGTGGGAGAGGAAGATGCAACCGCTTTAAGTTCTCCAGAAATGTCTGAACAGCTAGCACAAGTTACAGAATATGTCAAGCAAGAAATAGCTAAGGTTAGCACTGATGATGTGACCCAGTGGATTAATCATGGTAATGGAGACCCCAGTGAGCGATTTTGGACATTAGATCCCATTGATGGGACAAAAGGCTTTTTACGGGGGGATCAATACGCGATCGCGCTCGCTTTAATTGAACAAGGAGAAATCAAAGTGGGAATTTTGGGGTGTCCCGCCCTTTCCTTGGATTTACCCTTTGATCACCAAGGACTGTTATTTGCTGCCGTTCGGGGGGAAGGAACAAAAGTTCGTCCCCTAGATCAAGATGATTTTATCGCCGTACGGGTTACGTCTCCTGATGATGAAGAACATCTCCGCTTTGTGGAAAGTGTGGAAGCAGCGCACGGGGATCAAAGTCTGCAAAGCGCGATCGCGCAAAAAGCTGGAATTACCAGTCCCTCCTTACGCATGGACAGTCAAGCCAAATATGGGGCGGTTGCATCGGGATCCGCCGCCCTTTATTTAAGACTTCCCTCCCCGAAAAAGCCTGATTATCGCGAAAATATTTGGGATCATGCCGCAGGTGTCATTGTGGTAGAAGAAGCTGGCGGACGCACCAGCGATATGTATGGGAAACCCCTTGACTTTTCTGTGGGGGAAAAACTTTTTCAAAATCGAGGGGTTGTCGTCAGTAATGGTTCAATCCATGAAGCGGTTTTAGCCGCCTTAGCCGAAGAAAGTTAACAGCATCAAAAGTAATTTGGAGTGAGACAACAAACCTCCATAAAATTTCTCTAATCGTTATGATCAGCTTGATAATGCGATCCTACTGTTAACATCCCCCAATCAATAA
>JBKHER010000138.1:0-7079 GCA_046540715.1 Halothece sp. | reverse complement strand
ATTATAGTCATTCCAATTAGTTTCCGTAGTGCGACCGTCTCGGTCGCTAGTCGTGTGACCGTCTCGGGGGCTAGTGTGACCGTCTCGGGGGCTAGTGTGACCGTCTCGGGGGCTAGTGCGACCGTCTCGGGGGCTAGTAGAGAGCAAGATGCTCTCATTACTTTTCACCTGATGGTTTTTATACCGTTTCGGAAAAGTCAACCCCCCTTTATCCCCCCTAACCGAACAATGGGTTGGTGTGTAGCACTAATTCTTAAAAATGGTATGATTTGGAATCACTATAATTTCAGATGATAACTGTTGGCAAGAGGAAATAGAAAAAGAGGTAGTAATATCAAATCCGTTTGATTAATTGGCATAGCGAGCAAGATGCTCGCACTCCTCAAACGATTGGTAAGTGTAGTGGGAGCGTCTCGCTCCCTAACTCCAAAATCAGGGTTAATTTCTCGGATTTGATATAAGCTGCTGTGCATTTAAATTGGGCATTAGCGGCGACCGAGACGGTCATTTCCTCACGATTGGTATGGTCGTTTAAATGCGTGACAGCTTAATTTCATTAAAACCCTTGAAATGCACTGCCTGCTCCCTGAAACATCACCCAAGATAATAAAAAGTTACTAATAAAAATTGCCAGTAATGCCGTGACAACTGCCGTTGTGGTAGATTGTCCCACTCCTTTTGCCCCACCAGTGGTGGTTAGTCCCCAGTTACAGCCAATAATCGCAATTAGCGCCCCAAATACAACCGCTTTAATTAAAGCACTGACAAGATCCCATAACCCTAAAAAGCTCTGAGCAGAATTTAAAAACACCGTATCCGAGAGATTATAAATCGTCATTGCAATCAGTAAGCCTCCCGCCATCCCTGTAATGAGGGATAAAATTGTCAAAATCGGTAGCATCGCACAACAAGCAAGCATTCTAGGAATAACCAGAAACTCAATGGGATCCGTTTTTAGAATGTAAAGGGCATCAATTTGTTCAGTTACCTGCATGGTGCCAAGTTCCGCAGCAAAAGCTGATCCCACACGCCCGGCAATTACCACCGCAGTCAGCACTGGGGCTAATTCTCGGGTAAGCGCGATCGCGAGCACCCCTCCCACCGCATTTCCCGCTCCAAAATTAATAAATTCCCTTGCCACCTGGATTGTAAACACCATCCCCACAAAACTAGC
Organism: Halothece sp.; assembly: GCA_046540715.1. Classification (GTDB taxonomy): domain Bacteria; phylum Cyanobacteriota; class Cyanobacteriia; order Cyanobacteriales; family Rubidibacteraceae; genus Halothece. The sequence continues at coordinate 5,905 of JBKHER010000138.1, read as the reverse complement.
AGTCACTAAAGCAATTAACAAAGAATCAGGCCCCACCACAGCCATCTGTTCTAAGGTATTACGACGATGAATTTTATAAGGCTTCAAATGTAAAAGAATTTGCCCCCCTAAAAAAAACGCCGCCACTAACCGTTTCCCCCATTGCTGTAACCCACTTTTCAAACCTTACCCCCTGCACTAATTCTTTTTCTCATCTTCTTCAGGATTAACCCGAAATCGTTCCACCGAAGCCAACAAATCACCAGCTAAACTCACTAAATTTTGTAGCGCTGTTGAAACCTGTTGTGATTCTTGAGACGTTCCTTGGGCTGTCATTTCCACCGACTGCATAACTTGGGCAACCGATTGAGCCGTTTCTGATTGTTCCACTGTATCAGCAGTAATTGATTGTACAAGAGAGTCAATTCGATTTGACACCTGAATAATCTCTTCTAGGGCATTTTTCGCTTGTTCGGCCCGTTGTGTTCCTTCAATAACCTGTTGGGTTCCCTCTTCCATAGCAATCATCACCGAACTCGTTTCACTCTGAATTTGTAAAACGATTTTCTCAATTTCCCGTAATGATTTAGTCGAGCGATCCGCCAGTTGTCGCACTTCATCAGCAATCACCGCAAATCCACGCCCCGCTTCGCCAGCACGGGCTGCCTCAATGGAAGCATTCAACGCCAAGTTATTAGTACGAGTGGCAATTTGAGAAATTACCGAAACAATTTTAGAAATTTCTTGGGAGGATTCCGCCAGGCGTTTGACCTTACGGGTACTTTGCGCCACCGTTTCTCGAATTTGCAAAATCCCAGCCACGGTACTATCCACCGCTTCACCGCCTTTAAGAGCCGTTTCCGAAGCCGATCGCGCCACCGATTCTGCTTCTTTCGCATTATCGGCCACCCGTTGAATAGAATCGGTCATCATTTGTGCCGAATTTAAGCTCACGGCTAATTCTTCCGCTTGTCGGAGAGCATCTTCAGATAACCCTTGAGCAAAGGACTCACTTTCGGCCGCTCCTTCATTCACCTCTTGAGCCGCATCTTTTACCTGTTGGACAATGGTTCGCAGATTCCGAATTGTCAAATTAAAGGCATCAGCCACCGCCCCGAGAACATCAGCACTAACCTCCGCTTGCACCGTTAAATCACCTCTAGCAGCCCCTTCCACATCATCTAAGAGGCGAATTACCTGCCGTTGCAAGTCCTCTTTAGCCTGCTCCTGCTCTTGGGCTTTCTGTTGGGCTTCTTTCGTGGTTGTGGAAACCACCCGCGTCATCTGGTTAAAGCCACTAGCAATTTGTCCCAGTTCATCTTGACAATAAACCGTAGCTTTAGCTTCTAAGTTACCCTGTTGCACTGCATACAATTGAGCCTGTAAATCTCCAGTGGAACGTTTAATTTGTTTGACAATCACGCCACCCATGAAATAAGTAACCGCCCCACTGGCCGCCCCGCCAAGTACACCGATCGCCGCCGAGCGACCTAAATTACCCAGCCATCCCGGTCGATTTTCGCCCATGGTGTAAAACCCAAAACTACTCACCGCCCCAATCACAATTGCGGAGGCTACCCCCACCGCCCCTGCTAGGTATTGTTGTTTTTTCGCCAAGGGAGCATTTTCTAAAAAGCCGAGGAAACCTTGTTCCTGTTCCACCACTGGCTCTTCGAGTTGATCATCTCCAACGAAGGAAACATCACTCTCTTTTTGCTGAGACTGGCTAGAGGCAAATAGCTCTGATTTTTCACTGGCACTGGTAAACAAGGCTTGCTCACTATCTGCTGTTGTCTCCTGTTGCGATGACCTTTTTGTTTCCACAGCAAAAGCGGGAGCAGGATTATGACCCGTTTCCACCTCATCAGTATCTAACTGGGGAGATTCTTGGGCCATGTCCTCTAAAGACTCTGAAACCTCCCCTTCGGGATTCCGTTGTTCTTGTTCGTCAGCTGCTACTCCTTTTACAGTTAAGTTATAGTCGTTACTGGCTAAGGTTTTTGTTTTAGCTGCGGTTTCCTGATTTTCGGTGCGATGATGACCAAAAGTATTTTCTTCAGAGTCTTCGAGATTCTCCTCATTATTATCTTCTTCTAAAAATTCTTCACTACTGAATTGACTAAAATCAAAATCATCTTCCTCAAAATCATCTATACTCTTCGGTGAAGCCTGACGCTCACTGGATAAAGAATCTTGGTTAAACTGATTGTAAAAGAGAGTTTCTGCCTCTTCTCCTTCTCTTGGCTCTTGTTCTAGTTCTTGAAACTGGTCAGACAAATAAGCATCACTTGCCTCAAGGTTTGTGATTTCTCCTTCATCTTCTTCATCTTCTTCATCTTCTAGAGCAGAAATCGCTGTAATTTCGTCTTCTGAGAGCTCTTCAAAGGGATTAACCTCAACCTCTTCCTCCTGATTTTGAAAGGGATTTTCAGAAGCGTCACCAACCGCACGAGTGACTGGTTCTTGCTGATCTTCTCCTTCTGAGACGATACCAGTAGGAGCGTCCTCCTCAGAATCAAAAATCTCTGTAGGATCTAATTCACCAGTCAATTCACCTGTGACCATCTCGTCTTCAGAGTCTGAGAAATAATCGTTATTATCAATGTCTTTTTCTCGCCATTGCTTAACATTTTCGATACCAGAGCGAGCGCATTGGAGATAGTCCTCACTTTTGGCATTTTCTAACACTAAGTTATATTGTTCTTCGGCGCGATCAAACTCCTCAAAATAAGAATAAACATGACCTTTTAATAATAAAACTTCTGGGTTAGTTTGATCATTAGCTGGAATCTGTTCAAGAATTTGAGCGGCTTGTTCATAGTCGCCGCGAAAGTAAGCCGCTTCTGCTCGTTTATATTGGTTTTGATATTGAATTCCCGATGCCATTATTGCCTCACAAATACTGACTTACATGAAAAATTAATTTTAAGAGTTTCTGGGATCATCTTTGCTGTTTCTAGCTTAACTTTCTCTTAATGATAAACGGTTGGCATAAATTGGCTGCATTATTTTAAGCGACCCATCTTGCCGAACGTAGAATTGCTGTTGGATCAAGGAGAAGTAAAGATGAATTTCCCTTTTCCCATTCTCCCTGAATAAAAGGGGCCATTTCGTCTGATAGATTCCCAGCCATTTCTAACTCTTCTGGATTGAGCCATTCCATTCCAGCAATTCGTTCTACTGCCAGACCAATCCTCCTTTGTTGATCTTCAATAGCAATGATAGGAATCTCTGAGCGTTCTGTGGTTAAGACTCCTGAGTCTCCTAAAAATTGACCCAAGTCGGCAACCCAAATTACCTCCCCTCGCAAATTCATTGTTCCCAATAAAAGAACCGAAGCATTCGGAATGGGGGTAATTAAATTTGGAGATTGAGAAACCACTTCTCGAATTCCCGTTGCAGGAATCGCAAGTTCTCGTTTTGAACTCAGGTACAACCGTAAGTGCAATTCTCCTTCAGGAGGCTCATAAGACTGAATTTGTGAGCTTAAATCTTCTTCATAATCGAGATTTAGCTCATTGTCATTGAATTTTTCATTATTATTAGATTCTACTTGATCGACCATTTTGCTTTGACCTTAGCCCCTGAGTAGTTGTTTAATCGTGCCGATTAGTTCAGTGGGTTCAAAGGGTTTAGCAATATAAGCATCAGCCCCTTGCTTCATGCCCCAGTATTTATCGAATTCTTCTCCTTTAGAAGAACACATAATCACTGGCACATTTTCGGTTTTGGGATCGGTTTTGATTTCCCGACACACTTCATAACCATTCATGCGAGGCATGACAATATCCAAAACGACAATATCGGGGCATTCATTTTTAATTTGTTCTAATGCTTCTACGCCGTCAGCGACACTAACTACAGAAGCATTTAAGCCACTCTCCTTGAGCAGATCAGAAATCATTTGTCTTTGGGTGACGCTGTCTTCAACCACTAAAACCTTAGTCATGTTCTTACCTTATCGTATTTATCTATTCAAATTATGACCATCATTGATGGGGAGGATCAATTTAATTTTAAGGTAATTTGCTCTGGAACGATTAGCATTTAATTTGGCTTGAACCAATGAAAGTTCTAGCTGGCTACTGGTAGGAACTTAGAACCTGTAATAATGCTGATTTTTCAAAGGGAGAAACTAAAACTTCAATGTTTCCGAGGATTTGCGCTTTGGTTACTCGTAATGGATCCCAATTTTCATTTGCTAAAAGAATAATTGGGGGTTGAGGTAAATTTGGGAGTTGTCGTAGGAGAAAGGCAAGTTGATCTCCGGGTAATTCGGGCATTTCCAAGGGGGTGATTATTAAAATGGGCGGTTCTCGCAAGACCCTAGTCAAGGCTTCTTGCGGATCTTTTAACCGTATGGCAGTGTAACCTTTTTGCTTTAAGGTTGCGTCGATGAGCCCACTGTTTTGATCTTCTTTCCCCACGCAGAGAACGGTTGAGGAAGAAGAGGTCGGTTCTGGCTGGTTTTGGCTAAGGGTAGTCGCTTCTGCTTCTAATTTGAGCCAGCCACGTTGGATATAAGGATATAGGGCTTGACTAATGGTTACTAAGTCTTTATTCAGATAACGAGCAATTCGTCTTAAAGACAATTGACCTTGACAAGCGACGGCTAAAGTTCTGTAAGCTGAAGGGGTGATGGCTTTTTGTAATTCCTCGGGATTGGTTAAGAGTGGACATTGTTCTGGGGAGGTGATGTAGGGGAACAATTGCTTCCATTGTTGTAGCTGTCGCATGATTTTACTCAATAAGGGAGTAATTGGAAACTGAGTGAGCCGTGGTTGGAAAAGAATATTTTTTTTAAGAATAAAAGTTCCTTCTCTTAGACTCAGAAGATCAAAAATTATTTCTTGAATCATATTACTAAGAATTTGTTTGCCATTCTTAGCTGTAATGACATGATGTTCTAGAAGTTGCCACAAACCTTTGTATTCAGGAAGATTGCTGGGGGAAGTTAGAAAATCATCCTGATTCCTTCCTGAAATCCCCGAGTCTGCGGATGAGTTTTGGTTATGATGGCTGAGAGGCTCGCTTTCGGTTTGAATCAAATGTTCGAGGGAAGATTCTATTTGGTAGCGACGGATATAGTCCTGAAGTCGCTGTAGAGGGAATGAAGTGTTGCTGAAAGCGTAGGCAATTTGCCCATAATGAAAGTAAATCAACCAAAAATTTGACTGAGAAATGTGATTTGAGGAGGCTTCAATGAGAAGCTGTCCACTACATTCTCTGTGTTCTATTAACTCTAACAAAGTGTGGATGTCAATGTCCCTAAGGCTACCGTACATAATAATATTAAAATCATGACTCTTAACAATGTACAATGTACAATGAAAGGTTAAGAATTGAGCATTAATCATTATCAATACTAATTTTTTGACCTGCGTTCCTAGTTATTATCTTGATTGATGGCAGCCTACTTTCCTGTTAGAAGGGAGACACGGTCGGTAAAATTTAGCAGAAACCCAAGAAAAGCAGAGTAGATACAAGAGGATTAAGCCTGTGCTGTATATCGCAGAAGTGAAAAAACAGTCAAAACTGTTTATGGGGGGAATAAGAACTGTTCTTCATTTACTGGCTTGTCAGCAAAATGATAATCGTTGGAGTACGCTCCCAGGAGAAGAAACGGTGACCACTGATGATGTCCCCCAGCAGTTTGGGGAAGGGGCTTTGGTGACGGTGAATTTGGGGGCAAATCGTCAGGTTCAGGGAAAGGTTGAGTTGGCTGGGGAAAAGGTAGCAAATTGGTTGCAGTCATTTTCGCGACAGGTAGAAAAAAACAAGGGTCAACAAGAGGAAATTGAGCAATGGAAACAGTCTCTGAGTTATCAAGCGGATGAACTTAACCGCCGTCAAGAAGAGTTGGAACAAACTGAGGAACAGTTGGCGGAAAAGGAGGAGGAATTAAGTCAATTAGAACAGGAACGCG
>JBKHER010000137.1:0-7083 GCA_046540715.1 Halothece sp. | reverse complement strand
ACACTTACCAATCGTTTGAGGAGTGCGAGCATCTTGCTCGCTATGCCAATTAATTAAACGGATTTGATATAAGAAAAAAGTCGGCGAAATCTCCCCCATCTCCCTCTCTCCCCCCATCTCCCCACCTAGTAGTGATTTCATAAGAATGAAACGACCTAGGAGTGTTAAGGGGGGGATTCTCGCTAAAGTTGTGCTAAGGTATCTAAATCAAATTTGGCTAGCCATTCCTTACGAGAATCTTCATCAAAATTATCGCTACGAGAAAGAATTTTTACTTGATAACGATCGCGCACTAAAATAGCACTCGCTTTACTGCCCTGATTGACAACAGGATAACCTTTAATCGTTTCTGAACTATCCTTAAATTTATTACTAGCACTGGGATTATTAGCAATATCAGAGATAGAAAGTAAGGCTAACTCTTCTCCATCGTCTTTTAATTTTGCTTGGGCAAATCCTCGCTTTTCTTGGGTGTAAACAATTTGATAGGAGTCTTCACTTTTCGGAAAATAGCGATTAAGTTCTCCTCCCTTAACAGCATCTTCAGCAACTGCTGTTGTTTGATTTTGTGCGCTTTCAAAGCGAGAAGTCGGCTCATTATTTTGACTGCAAGCAGGAGTCAGCAAGAAAATCGTAATCACGAGAATTAAGGAAATGAAAGAACGAATTTTGAGCATGGCATTTAATTTCTTGATAAAAAGACAGAAAAGTGAGGTTAACCAAACAATAATTAGCAACAGGTACAGGTAATTTTATCTTAGGATGGAAGAAGATCGGTATTTGTTTGGAGGATGCTTCGTGAATCAGAACTTCCCAAAAATAGCACAATTGAACCTCTCTGGGGTGGGCTGTTGGCTAACCTTGATTGTAATCGGGCTATTATTAACCTCGGTGGGACTCGGCTGGGTAGTGAATAGTCTGTTAATTGTTTTAGCTCTGGCAATTATTTTACCCGCGATCGCGCTAGTTGGCGCTCAATGGTGGTTACGACGCAATCTCGTAGAAGATCAATGTCCCGTTTGCCAATACCAGTTTACCGGCTTTAATGGCACCATGTCTCGCTGTCCAAGCTGTGGTGAACCCCTAAAAATAGAGAAGGGCAAATTCCAACGGATTACGCCACCGGGTACGATTGATGTGGATGCTGTGGATGTGGATGCCTCGTCGGAGTGAAAATACGATATTGTTAACAACAGACACATTCTTCACGGTTGTCAATTTCAACTATGACTGAGCAAATACAGTGGGTAAACGCCATCTCAACTTGTCTCTCTCTCGAAGCCGCGATTTCAGAAGTGACAGAACGCATTAGTAAGCAATTATCAGCATCTGCGGATGTGGGCTTTTTATTTATTTCTTCGGCTTATGCCAGTGAATATCCCCGTTTAGTTCCTTTAATTTTAGAGAAACTTCCGATTAAACTCCTCATTGGAACCGGTGGCGGTGGGATTATTGGCATTGATTCTGAAAACAAGGCTCAAGAAATTGAAGGGAATCCAGCTTTAAGCCTCACCGTTGCTCATTTACCCAAGATCAATGTGCAAGGGTTTCATGTTAGTACTGATCAAATTCCAGACTTAGATAGTTCCGCTCAAGCCTGGGAAACTTTAACAGGGGTTTCGCCACAACAAGACCCAGATTTTATTTTACTTGCCGATCCCTTTTTCTCTAAGGTGAATGATTTACTCGAAGGATTAGACTTTGCCTATCCTAACGCCAAGAAAGTGGGCGGTTTGGGCAGTGCCATGGCGATGGGAATCCAAACAGGTTTATTTTATCATGATGCTGAGAAAACCGAAGATACCCCTTTATTAAGAGAAGGCATTGTCGGGATTGCTATTAGTGGCGAGATTGAAATCGATACGATTGTTGCCCAAGGATGCCGTCCTGTGGGACCTCAATATCAGATTACCAAAAGTGAACGCAATGTGTTGGCAGAAGTGGCAGCGGTGCAAGAAGAGGGCGTAGAAAGCCCAAAACCCCCCTTACAGGTGCTGCGAGAGTTGATGAATGAGTTAAGCCCTGAAGATCAAGAGTTGGCGCAACATTCCTTGTTTTTAGGGATTGCTCGGGATGAGTTTAAGTTAGAGTTAGAGCAAGGGGATTTTTTAGTGCGAAATTTGTTAGGGGTTGATCCGAAAGTGGGCGCGATCGCGGTAGGAGATAAATTACGACCGGGACAACGGATTCAGTTTCATCTTCGCGATGGCAATACCTCTGCAGAAGATTTAGAAATGCTCTTACAAAACTATCAGCAACAGGAAACCGATTCTTCCTCTGCTGTAGGAGCGTTATTATTTTCTTGTTTAGGACGGGGGAAAGAATTATACGGAAAACCGAATTTTGATTCCGAATTATTCCGTCAGTATTTGCATCAGATTCCAGTGGGGGGATTTTTCTGTAATGGGGAAATTGGCCCTGTGGGTAATCAAACCTTCTTACATGGTTATACCTCCTCTTTTGCCATTTTTAAGCCAGTCAACTCCAATTAGGATTAAAACTATGGCTCAACAATCCATCCGTAATCCCTCACAGTCCTCAACTTGAATCGCTTGTTTGAATCACTCGAAAGGTTAAATTAATTCGAGGGGAAACAGGCTTTTTGGTTTTGGGGATTTGATGATACCAATATTGTTGGGTTTCTCCCTGCATTAATAAATAATCCCCATGTTTGAGATTAATATCATGTCTTTCAGGATTGGTTTGATCTCGATACTTAAAACTAAAGCGTCTTTCTCCCCCAAAACTAACGGAACCAATAACAGGATATTTTCCTAATTCTGGTTCATCATCACTATGCCATGCTACTCCATCATTCCCATCTCGATATAGATTTAAAAGGACACTATTAAAGTTAACTTTAGCAATGGTTTCAATTTTTTGTTTAATCTCTAATAGGGCATCTGTCCAAGGTTCAGGATTCATTGTAATCCCAGAATAAGTGTAAGTATAGCCGCTATCTCCATACCAAGCAGTGAGACGGGGAACAGGATTTTCTTTCCCATAAAGTTTGATATATTCCTGTTTCCAATTAATTTCTTGTTTTAGCTTCGCGAAAAAGCGATCGCTGTTTTTTTGATCAAAGAAGTTACGATAAATTTTGATATCGCTATGAGGAAGATTGAGTTGTTGATCATGGGGAGTCTCGGGAAAAATAGTAAGTTGTTCTGACATAAAGACTTAAAGTTGAGCTAAATCATCAGGAGTGTTACAGTTAAAAAGAGAAGCGCGATCGCGCACCGCTAATTCTTCCACCGAATGCTGATTTAAAAATCCCTGAAAGGATCGTTTACCACTCGCTAAATAAGCAGAAAATAACTCCACACAATCACGATGATAAAACCCACAAAGCGGTTCCCAACCTTCCCGAGATTTTGCCACTAATGCCACAGTTTCTATCGCAACATTCGGTAATTGTTCACACCAAAATTCTAATTCTGCCACCTTTAATTTGGGTAAATCACAAGCTAAAGCTAAAATCCATTCCGTTTTCACTTGTTGCAATCCCTGATACAGTCCCACTAATGGCCCATAAGGAGGCGTTTCATTGGGTAAAGACATCTCTGGAATTAGAGAACACTCACTCGGAACAATATTTTGATATCGTTCTACCCAAGGCGTAACGATGTAAACTTGAGAAGTCACAGCTTGAGCGCATTCACAAATGTATTGGAGAAACGGTTTCCCCTCCACATTAAGTAAGGCTTTATCTTCTCCCATGCGCTTACTCTGTCCACCTGCTAAGATCATAGCACTCAGACGATTTTTGATCATAATTGCTTATTGATAATTCCTAACTGATAATTAGAGAAAGACTGATTGATTAGTTATTCCTTACTCATTTAATTATGGATCAAAATTCTAGCGCGATCGCGCCCCAACTTCATCCCCTCATTACTTCACAGCAAATCACTTATCAGCCAGAATGGCAACCCTCCCCGCAACTCCCAAAAAAGCCCTTAGTCATTCCCCACACAGAAGAAACTTTAGCCACCGTTACTGCAATTTGTCATCAAAATAACTGGTCAATTATGCCCTGTGGAAACGGAAGTAAAGCGACTTGGGGCGGACTTCCTAACAAGGTTGATCTCTACCTTAGCACCCGTAACCTTAATCAGATCATTGATCATGCGGTGGGAGACTTAACAGTAACTGTAGAAGCAGGCGTTACCCTCAAACAACTGCAAGAAACACTTCAAATCTCAAATCAATTCCTTCCCCTTGATTCCGCTTATCCCGAAACCGCAACCTTAGGAGGAATTGTCGCCACCGCCGATACAGGAAGCTGGCGAGAACGTTATGGTGGAGTCAGAGACTTACTGATTGGCATTTCCTTTGTTCGTGCGGATGGGGAAATTGCAAAAGCTGGAGGGCGTGTGGTGAAAAATGTGGCCGGCTATGACTTAATGAAACTCTTAACCGGTTCTTATGGCACATTAGGGATTATTACTCAGCTTACCTTTCGGACTTATCCTCTTCCTCCCGCCTCAGCAACCCTGATTTTAAGCGGCGATCGCGCCAATGTTCTATCTGCCGCCCAAACCCTGCGTAACGCCACCTTAACCCCCACTCGCGCCGATTTAGTATCGCCTTCGGTAGTCGAAAAATTACAATTAGGAGAAGGATTAGGATTAATCATTCAATTTGAAACCATTATCGAAAGTATAGAAGAACAAATTGAACAACTCAGCGCGATGACTTCGTCAGTTCCCGTAGAGAACAAAGAGGATGAAAAAACATTATGGAATCAATTGAAAAACCTCACTTCAATTCCTTCCTCTGACAGCGCAATCACTTGTAAATGCGGATTACTGCCTACAAAAACGGCTGATTTTTTCCAAAAACTTCCTGCTGATAGTTACGCTATAATTCATAATAAAAGCGGTTTAGGGAAACTCATTCTTAATAGTATTGAGTCCTTATCTGAACTCGAAAAAATACGGCGTTATTGTGAGGAAAACCGAGGTTTTCTTACCATTTTAGAATCTCCCTTAACCATCAAAGAAAAAATGGAACCTTGGGGATATTATGGAAATGCCCTAACGATGATGGAAAAAATAAAACAACAATTTGATCCTAAAAAACAATTTAACCCAAACCGCTTTGTTGGTGGAATTTAAGAAAATCCTACTATAATTAAAATGACTGAAAAAGAAGCAAACTTTAATAACTTCATTGACCAAAACGCAGGTTTCGATAGTAAAAAACCACCGAAACAGGAATTAATTGATGACTGTGTTCACTGTGGTTTCTGTTTAGCCACTTGTCCCAGTTATCGCGCTATTGGGAAAGAAATGGACTCTCCTCGCGGTCGCATTTACCTCATGGATAAAATTAATCAAGGAGAAGCCGAATTAGATGAAGCCACCGTACAACATTTCGACTCCTGTCTTGGGTGTCTAGCTTGTGTCACCACTTGTCCTTCTGATGTCCAGTATGACAAACTCATCGCCGCCACTCGTCCGCAAGTCGAAAGAAATTATCCGCGTAACCCTTTTGATAAAATTTATCGCCAACTAATTTTTAGTTTATTCCCCTATCCCAATCGGTTACGTCCCCTTTTAATTCCCCTTTTAATCTATCAAAAACTCGGCTTACAAAACCTCATTCGCAAAACAGGACTCCTGAAAAAAATATCACCGCGCATCAATGCCATGGAGTCTATTTTACCCGAAATTACGGCTCAATCCTTCCACGATAATCTCCCCGAAGTAATCCCAGCTAAAGGGAAAAAACGTTATCGAGTTGGGGTCATTTTAGGCTGTGTGCAAAGACTCTTTTTCTCCCCTGTCAATGAAGCCACAGTCAGAGTTTTAACCGCCAATGGTTGTGAAGTTTTCATCCCCAAAAGTCAAGGCTGTTGTGCTGCGTTACCCGCCCACCAAGGACAAGAAAACCAGGCAAAAACCTTAGCCAAACAAATGATTGATAGCTTTGCTAATCATGAGTTAGATGCAATTATTATTAACGCTGCTGGCTGTGGACATACCTTAAAAGAATATGGGCATATTTTAGAAGATGATCCTGACTATAAAGAGAAAGCAAAAATCTTTGCTAATAAAGTTAAAGATGTGCAAGAATTCTTAGCAGAAGTAGGATTAACTGCCCCACTTTCTCCCTTACAAGATGACTCCTTAGACATTGTTTATCAAGATGCTTGTCACCTTTTACATGGTCAACAAATTAGTCTGCAGCCACGACAACTCTTAAAACAAATTCCAGGGATAAAATTACATGAACCCATAGATGCCGCCTTGTGTTGTGGCAGTGCCGGTGTTTATAATATGCTACAGCCAAAAGTTGCTGAAGACCTAGGAGAACAAAAAGTTAATAATCTGGTTAATACTGGGGCAAAAATGATTGTTTCTTCTAACCCGGGGTGTTCTTTACAGATTAAAAAACATCTGCATCACAAAGGACAAGAAATGCCCTTATTACACCCCATGCAACTCCTAGATTATTCCATTCAGGGGATAAAAATTAAGAGTAACTAGGAATTGTCTCCACCAGTTTTAAATACTCAGTATTAACTCCTGAATCACGAGGCAGAATAATTTTCCCGGTACGAGCAATTTCTCGAATGCCAAATTTAGTCAGCATTTGAATAATGGCAACCATTTTACCGGGATCTCCAACTACTTCTAGGGTAATGGAGTCTTCAGAAATATCAACCACACGGGCGCGAAAAACTTGCGCCAGTTGCATCACTTCACTTCGGGCGCTGGTATTGGCACTAACTTTAATCAGCATTAATTCTCGTTCCACACAAGGAACTTGGGTAACATCTTGTACCTTGAGAACATTAATTAATTTATAAAGTTGTTTGGTGAGTTGTTCGATGGTGCGGTCATCTCCAGGCACCACCATGGTAATGCGAGAAATGCCTTCTTGTTCGGCCGGTCCCACCGCCAGACTTTCAATATTATAGCCACGTCGGGCAAATAAACCAGCAATGCGGGTGAGAACCCCTGCTTCATCTTCAACTAAAACGGATAAGGTATGTTTGAGCATCGGTTGCTAACTCAAGTGGATGGGAAAGTGAATAACCATCATAGCAAGAAGTTTCCCACGGTTCAAAGGTTT
>JBKHER010000136.1:0-7155 GCA_046540715.1 Halothece sp. | reverse complement strand
CTTGGCGAGTGGCTTCATAAATCCCTTGATAGCGATTTTTAGCATTGAGTTTCCCCAAGGCATTATTGAGATGAAATTTAACGGTGCTTTCGCTAATGTAGAGTTTTTGGGCAATATCGCGATCGCGCAACCCTTGAGTTAACAATAATATGACTTCCTGTTCTCGTTGAGATAATTTTGATTCGGTTTGTTCTTGAATTTCACAACTCGGATAGGGGAGTTCTAAAGAAATTTGTATCACTTGTTTATGGGAACTAGGCTTTGTATGTAATTTTCCCCCTAAAAAGGTGCTGAGAAAATCAATCTCCCTAAAGCGCGATCGCGCCCAAGATAAAACTTGTGTCGGGGTTAATTCAGGAGTTGCAACAATTCCTTCTAGAAAGACCCTTTCCTCCCCATAGGTCAAACGGCAGTAAGTGCAGTGTAACTGATTAAAAATCTCTGTCGTTCTCAAAATTAGATAAGCCAATCCTGGGGTTAACGGTTGTTCGGTTCCCACAAGCGTCAAATGAGTAGATTTTAAGACCGAGGAAAGACAATCAGAAAGGAAGCAGCGATCGCTGAATAGGTGGGGAGAAGACGCAGAATCATGATTAACTTTGTCCCGTTGTTGGGCTTGAATCGCTGAATCAAGGGCAACTGTGGTTGCCATACATAATACCTGTAATACTTCTAAAAATTCTGGCAGAAAGGGCGTATGACTAAAAGCCGCCAATACTCCCACCACGCGATCGCGCTTCTGAAGAGGATATCCAGCAAAGCCATGCAGTTGATTGGCAATTGCCCAATTTCGATCTTTGACCCACGGTTCTTCTGGTAAATTATTACTGAGAAACGGAACACAATTTTGAGCAATTTTTCCCACTTTATAAGCCCCCATGGGAACACGGGCAAAGGTTCCATTGGTGCGGGTATAAAGCCCCGAGGAAGCCACTAAACGCAAAAATTGACCATTGGGTTCAGTTAACCAAATGCGAACAAATACACAACCAAATTCTCTAACTAAAGCGTTGGTAATTTCCTTAGCAATAACTTCCGAATCTAAGCAACTCGATAGGTTTTGAATAATGGCATTAACTTTCTGAAAATCAAAAATTAGCCGAGCAGAATCTAACACAATTCGGTCTTTAATTTGACCAATTCTTGCTTCTAGGGTAGCAGAATTATTTTTTAGAAATTGTGATTATTTTGACACTTTTGCTATTCAGGGGAATCAATTAAAGTGGGATGATCTTGGGGACGGGGACCAGCTGGCCAATGGAAGCGACGTTCTGCTTCCGTAATCGGTTTATCATTAATGCTGGCTTCTCTACACAAAACCAGTCAGAGAGCCATCGGTTTGAAACCGATGGACGGGGCTTTTTGCATGTCGGAGGAAACCTCCGACCCCAGCCCCTCATGAATGGCGAACAAAGGCTTTAGCCTTTTGTGTCCTTGTACATCTAGATTTGGCTTTTCGGTATCTGTTATAATTAATCGAAGTCCAAAACTAAATGGTGAAAAACCCAAGCGGACTAATTTAATAGGTAAGGACACAGCTAAGGTTAACCTTAGCCAAGGTCTGTCTCCCATCCTTGAGTGTGGGAAGAGGAAGTGATGAAATGCGATTTTAATCCATTGAATCACAACCTCCTGAATCCATTGAATTTTAATCAATGGAGAACTCAAGTCTCATCAAGCCATTTTCATCAAATTCCCAGTTTTCATTACCATAAGCCCGAAACCATTGTCCGGTATCATCATGCCATTCATACTGAAACCGAACCGAAATGCGATTGTCACCATAAGCCCACATTTCTTTAATTAACCGATAATCGAGTTCTTTATCCCATTTTCGCTGTAGAAAGGCACGGATTTTTTCACGACCTTGGAAAATTTCAGAACGATTGCGCCAGAAACTATCTTCTGTATAAGCTAAACAAACTCGGTCAGGATCTCGACTATTCCAAGCGTCTTCTGCCATCCGAACTTTCGCGATCGCGCTTTGGCGATCAAAAGGAGGTACTAATTTTGGGGTGGTCATAATTTGAATATTTCACTGATATGCTAGTAAGAAAACAGGAATTCATTACTAGCCCTTTCACTTAACAAAATTTGAATTATTCTAGCATCCTCACCTCTATCAACTCACCTACCAAAACTGCCAGAATTTTCCGTTATGGTTTAAATAGGGGAATACTAATATCAAGAACTAGCAATGCCATCGCAATTACCTGCAGAATTTAATCATCAATCGCCACCACCGCAACAACACTATAGTGACAGTGCTTTAGGTTTAGTCGCTACCACCAGTTTTCCCGCTATTGTGGGAACTGCGGACATGATGCTGAAATCCGCAGAAGTGATTCTAGTGGGATACGAAAAAATTGGCAGTGGTCATTGTACCGCGATTGTGAGAGGAAAAACCGCTGATGTGCGTTTAGCGGTGGATGAAGGGGCAAAAACCGCCGAACAATTTGGGCAGTTGATTGCAAAATTGGTGATTCCTCGCCCCATGCCCAATTTAGAAGCTGTCTTTCCTATTGGTACACGGTTAGCGGAATTAGCCCAACAACAGCGTGGGTATTCCCATATGAGTAATCGCGCGATCGGGCTATTAGAAACGAGAGGCTTTCCTGCTATGGTAGCTGGGGCTGATGCGATGTTAAAAGCAGCAGATGTGCAATTAACGGCTTATGAAACCATTGGCGCAGGGTTATGTACTGCTATTATACGCGGTTCGGTGGCGAATGTTGCCATGGCAATTGAAGTAGGAATGCAAGAAGCGGAACGAGTAGGCGAACTCCATGCCGTTATGGTCATTCCACGCTTGATGGAAGACTTAGAACATACGCTTCCTGTTGCCGAAGCCATGCAAGAAAAAGAACCACAACGAGAAACTCTATCTTTACCCGAGAAACAGCAAGAGGAAGAACGACAGCCCTTATCCTTGCCACAAAAAGAAGAAGAAACAGTGGAAGCAGAAACTACCTCAGAAACCGAGGAAGAAGAACGCCCGTTAATCCAATTACCAGAATTAGAGAAACTGGAAACGCGGGACCAAAATCAAGAACAACAGCAAAAACGTAAACAAGCCCCGCCTCCAGAAGATGATAAGGATAAGGATAACTCAACCGACACCAACCGCTGATCCTTGATACACATTTTCCACAACTTTAGCTAACCGTTGCATCGCGGTGGCGATTTCCTGATTGGTGGCAGTTAAGCTGATGCGGAGACATTGGTGTTTATGTTGCCATTCTTCTTTTAAGCCAGGGAAGAAGGTGCTACCTGGAACCACAATCACATCCTGTTTTTTCAATTCTTGATATAGATCCCAGTCTGATAACGGTAAATCTTTTAACCATAGCCAAGAGAAAATTGCCCCCTCACCGCGATGGAGAAACCAAGGAATTGTTTTTGGCATATAAGTATCAAGGGTTTCTTCGAGAACCGCAAATTTACTTTGATAGTGAGAACGGATCACATTTTCTGCAATATATCCGAGTTTACCTGACGCGATCGCGCGAGCCGCAATCGCCTGTCCATAACGAGGGGAATGAATACATAAATTGGTCTGGAATGATTCTAAAACCTCAATTAACTCTGGTTCGCCAATGGCAACCCCAATGCGTTCCCCTGGTAACCCAGCTTTTGACAGACTTAAACAATGTAATAAATTATCTCCAAATTGTGGGGTCATCTCAGTAAAATTCAACGCAGGATAGGGAGGAGAATAAGCCGCATCAAGAATGACAGGAACATTCGCGGGTTTTGCTAGTTCAGTAATTTTATTCAGTTCCTCATCAGAAATCACATTGCCAGTGGGATTACAAGGACGAGAGAGAATCACACAGCCAGTCTGTTCATTAATCGCCAGTTGGTTAAAATCAGGGCGATATTTGAAACGGTGGGCAGTTTCATCAATATCAAGAGTAGGCTTATAAGCCCGTAGTGCCTCTTTAAATAAGCTAACTCCCCCATACCCCGTATATTCTGGACTAAGAGGCAGAACAATCTCCTTAAGGCTTCCATCTTCGGCATAACCGCCAAAGGCATTGGCAGCATAAAAATAAAGTGCTTGGGAACCGGGGGTAATTAAAATATTGCGATCCGTGAGATTTAAACCATAGCGCTGGTTAAAATCATTCACAATTGCCTCAATTAAAGGGGCATAGCCTTGGGAAGAACCATAACGACAGACCACCTCCCCATATTCGGAACTGGCTAATAATTCCTCGGTACAATCTCGCCATAATTCCTCGACTTCAGGGATAATTACAGGATTGCCTGCGCTAAGATTAATAAACTCTCGTTCGCCTGCTTGACGGAGGGTTTCAATAATATCTTTCATAATGGCACGCACGCCGGTTAATTCTGACATCTGCGTACCAAAGTGGGAAAGGTTATAAGCCATTGCTTTTTGTGTCATTTATAATGCGATTGTATTCAACCTGTATCGACTATCCTAGCCTGAACCCAAGTTTCTCAATCAGTTAATCATGAGCAATTAAATATTTTTGGGGAACAAGGCAGCACAATAGGAAGTCACAGCAACTTAAATCAAAAGGGTGAGGAGAGATATATGTGTGGAATCGTTGGTTATATTGGCACACAAAATGCCTCAGACATTTTAATCTCAGGACTAGAAAAACTCGAATATCGGGGTTATGACTCCGCTGGCATTGCCACCATCTTTGAAGACGAATTACACTGCATTCGCGCCAAAGGAAAACTTTACAATCTTCGCTCCAAAATTGAACAAAACCATCAACCCGCACAAATTGGCATTGGGCATACCCGTTGGGCAACTCATGGCAAGCCGGAAGAACATAATGCCCATCCTCATCTCGATATGGCAAGACGAGTGGCGGTAGTTCAAAATGGGATCATTGAAAATTATCGGGAACTGCGAGAGGAATTAAAAACCCAAGGCCATCAGTTCATTTCTGATACTGATACCGAAGTTATCCCTCACCTGATTGCAGAACTTTTAACTCAAACTAAAGACGGTGATTCTCCTCTGTTATTCGCCGTGCAAAAAGCAGTACAACGCTTAAAAGGAGCTTACGCGATCGCGGTTATTTGTGCTGATTATCCCGATGAAATGATCGTTGCCCGTGAACAAGCCCCACTTGTCATTGGCTTTGGACAAGGAGAATTTTTCTGTGCTTCTGATACCCCTGCTTTAATTCCTCATACCCGAGCGGTTTTAGCCTTAGATAATGGGGAAATTGCCAAATTAACTCCCTTAGGCGTGGAGATTTATAACGAAAGCGGCGATCGCGTTAAAAAAGCCCCCCGTACCCTCGACTGGAATCCCATCGCTGTGGAAAAACAAGGGTTCCGTCACTTCATGCTCAAAGAAATTTACGAGCAACCGGGGGTCGTTCGCACCTGCCTAGAAGCCTATCTTGATAAAGACTGGCACGCTGGTCAAAATTCCCAATCCTCACCAATTCACCTGAACCTCTCCCCTAGCCTCACCGAAAACTTAGAACATATTCAAATTCTTGCTTGTGGTACGAGTTGGCACGCCGCTTTAGTGGGGAAATATCTTTTAGAACAACTCGTCAGCATTCCCACCACTGTTCAATATGCCTCAGAATTTCGTTACGCCCCTGCCCCCATTACATCAAATACCCTTACCATTGGGGTTACTCAGTCTGGAGAAACCGCCGACACTCTCGCAGCTTTAGATTTAGAAAAACACCGTCGGGAAAACTTAGAAGACAAGTTTCATCCCCACTTATTAGGCATTACCAACCGTCCTGAAAGTACCCTTGGGCAAATGGTTGATGAAGTCATTGACACTCATGCTGGCATTGAAATTGGGGTAGCTGCCACCAAAACCTTTATTGCCCAACTCATTGGCTTCTATTGTTTATCCCTAGATTTAGCCTATCAACGCAAAACCCTTTCTGAAGAACGGATTGAGGAAATTCTGGATAACTTGCGCTATCTTCCTGCCCAAATTGAGTTAATTTTAGAGAGTCAAGAACGCTATATTGAAGAGTTAGCCCACGAATTTATTGAAACTCAGGACTTTATTTTTGTGGGACGCGGTATTAACTTTCCTATTGCCTTAGAAGGGGCTTTGAAATTAAAAGAAATTAGCTATATCCATGCGGAAGGCTATCCTGCTGGAGAAATGAAACATGGTCCCATCGCGCTTTTAGATAGTAAAGTGCCTGTAGTCTCCATTGCCATGCCAGGCTGTGTTTATGAAAAAGTCTTATCTAACGCCCAAGAGGCTAAAGCCAGAGATGCGCGATTAATTGGCGTAACGGTGATGAACAATCAAGAAGCCGAAGAAACTTTTGATGATATGCTACCTGTTCCTGAAGTGGAGGAACTAATTTCGCCCTTAGTGACGGTTATTCCTTTACAATTGCTCTCCTATCACATTGCTGCGCGGCGTGGCTTAGACGTTGACCAACCACGAAATTTGGCAAAATCGGTGACCGTTGAGTAATCCTAATTGACTAATTTATGTTACTTTAAACAGCGAAAGCCAAGTTGGAAGACTGGTAGTTAAATTATTTATTTGGTGAACCCGTAGCAAATGATAGCTAGAAGTTTGCACATTCATTTTTGTCAATGTACATAAATTAAGTAAGGCGTGTAGTGGCATTATTTCAACGAGATCAATCAGGTCGGTATTACGTTGGTAAGACTGAAGATATTCTTAAAGGTTCTTCCTTCAGAAGACTTAAAGGCAAAATACAATTAATTTTCACTTCTCCACCTTTCCCTCTTAATTATAAAAAGAGCTACGGTAATATGGTAGGGGAGGAATATCTAGATTGGTTTGCTAACCTTGCTCCGTATTTTGCAGAAATGCTGAAAGAGAATGGTTCAATTGTAATTGAACTTGGTAATAGTTGGGAGCCATCACGTCCTGTGCAATCTCTTTTGCCATTGCAATCTCTTATGAAATTTATTTCTAATGAACAGGCTGATCTCCGTCTTATTCAAGAATTTATTTGTTACAATCCATCCCGTCTTCCTTCGCCAGCTCATTGGGTTACAGTTAACCGAATTAGAACCGTTGATAGCTATACTCGTCTCTGGTGGATGGCAAAAACTGATTTTCCAAAAGCTAATAATTCAAATGTTCTTCGCCCCTACAGCGAACGCATGAAGAAATTAATCACTAGCGGAAAGTATAATTCT
>JBKHER010000135.1:0-7244 GCA_046540715.1 Halothece sp. | reverse complement strand
CGGGTCACTGTCTGGGAAAATAGCTCGGTGCCAGGTTCTTTTTTCCCCCCTCCTTACTTAAGGGGGGATTTTTAATTTTAAACTTATAGAAGTCGAATCTAATACTTCAGCACTTATCAGTAGGGTTGAGGCGATGAACCTCAACTACCGTTGGTCAGTTTGCTAGAAAAACCAACCATAAGAATGTAAGCCTTTTCCGAGTAAATTTACCCCCAGATAGCAAATCCAAACCACAATTAATCCTGCACTGGCAATCATAGCAGGACGTTTGCCTTGCCACCCCTTGGTAATTCTGGCGTGAAGATAGGCTGCAAACACTAGCCACGTAATTAACGCCCATGTTTCTTTGGGATCCCAACTCCAATAAGAACCCCAAGCTTCATTCGCCCAAACTGCACCCGCTATAATACCGATAGTGAGAAGCGGAAAGCCTAAACCAATGATCCGATAACTGAGGTTATCTAGGGTTTGTGCCAAATTTAAGCGTTGTGGGGATAATTTTTCCTCGCTGATGGTTTGTGGTTTTTCTAAAACTGCAGTTTGTCCATCACTACTGCTAGTAGAAATCGGAGTGGAGGTAAAACTGCTGTGATTTTTAATGCTTTGAAGACGTTCATTCCCTGAACCATAGGAACTTCCTTGAAGTTTAACTGACTTCCCTTTGGTGACAATTAAAAAGGCGATCGCGAGAAGAGAGCCCACCATCAAAGTTGCATAACTCAGCATCATGACACTGACGTGCATCATCAGCCAATTGGATTTGAGGGCGGGAACTAAGGGTTCAGATGATTGCATTTCTGGGGGGAGACTCAAAGCCGCAAACGCCGTAATTCCCATTGCTAAAGGGGCAGTAAACACGCCTAGCAAGCGATTCCCACTAGTATATTCAACGACTAAATGAACTGCTGTAACGCCCCATGCAAGGAAAAACAGAGATTCATATAAATTACTAATCGGAAAATAGCCCGCCTCAATCCAGCGAGCGACCAAAAGTCCGGTAATGCAGAAATTACCAATGGCAAATCCTGCTGTTCCTAGAGGTGGTAGGAAAAACAAATTACGAAATGCTGTTCCTACCCAATAAATCAACATGGTTAGAAACAGCACCAAAAAGGAAAGATTATCCAGTTGGTGTTGTAGTGCGGTTAGATCCATTATGAGTTTTATTAAAAAGCCTTTTTTGTACTCTCCAATTTTCTATTATATCTGTATTACAAGCAACAAATCACTATGATCAGAGTTCTATAAAGAAAATATTAAAAATAATCTAAAGAAAATATAAAAACCTTGTCTTAATTTTTAATTAAAATTGAGAGATTTGTATCTAATTTAACAAGTCAATAAATTATTAAAAAATCATTACTTTATAAACAATTCTTAAAATAAGCATAAGTACTGATGAATTTCGTTAGAATAAAAGAAGAAAGCAACATAGAACATCTCTGAGGAAAGCTAAAAGCACTGTTACGGCTTTTCTTCAGCTTCAGTTACACAAGAGGGAGAAAAAGAAATATGTTAACCAAAACTGAGCCATTTGTCCCAGGTCAATGGGTAGAAAATGTTGATGTACGCGATTTTATTCAGAAAAATTATACTCCTTACAACGGTAATGAGTCATTTCTGGTTGGCGCAACAAATCGCACAAAAAAGTTGTGGGAAAAAGTTCAAAGCTTAATGTTAGCGGAACGAGAAAAAGGAATTTTAGATGCTGATACGAAAGTTCCTGCTGGAATTACCGCTCACGCCCCAGGTTACATCGACAAAGACTTAGAACAAATCGTCGGCTTACAAACCGATAAACCCCTTAAACGGTCAATCATGCCCTATGGTGGGATTCGGGTCGTCAAAAAATCTCTAGAAGCCTACGGTTACGAACTTGATCCCCAAACCGAGGAAACTTTCACCAAATATCGGAAAACTCACAATGATGGGGTATTTTCCGCCTACACCCAACAAATGCGTTTAGCGCGACGTTCGGGAGTGATTACCGGTTTACCCGATGCTTATGGTCGTGGTCGCATTATTGGGGATTATCGACGCATTGCCCTTTATGGAACCAATCATTTAATTGAGGATAAAAAACTCCAACTGGAGTCCCTCGAAAACGCGGCAATGACTGAGGAGGTGATTCGCCTACGGGAAGAAATTTCGGAACAAATTGTCGCCCTGCAAGACCTACAAGCCATGGCAGCCAGTTATGGATGGGATATTAGCAAGCCAGCCCAAACCGCCCAAGAAGCGATGCAATGGACTTATTTTGGCTATCTCGGCGCGGTCAAAGAACAAAATGGGGCGGCGATGTCTCTGGGACGAGTTTCTACGTTCCTCGATATTTATATTGAACGAGACTTAAAAGAAGGGTTACTCGATGAAGCCCAAGCCCAAGAATTAGTGGATCATTTCGTGATGAAACTGCGGATGGTGCGCTTTTTACGGACTCCTGAATATAACGAACTCTTTTCCGGGGATCCCACTTGGGTTACGGAATGTCTCGGTGGAATGGGGTTAGATGGTCGTCCCTTAGTAACGCGAACCAATTTCCGTTTCCTCCATACTCTTTATAACCTAGGGGCTGCCCCTGAACCCAACTTAACGGTGTTGTGGTCAGAAAACTTGCCAGATAACTTCAAACGCTACTGTGCAAAAGTCTCCATTGACACCAGTTCGATTCAGTACGAAAATGATGATCTCATGCGTCCTGAATATGGGGATGATTATGGCATTGCTTGCTGTGTTTCGGCGATGCGAATTGGTAAGCAGATGCAGTTTTTTGGGGCGCGAGTCAATTTAGCGAAAGCCCTTCTCTATGCCATCAATGGCGGTAAGGATGAAAAATCAGGACAACAGGTTGCCCCTGTGAGTGAACCAATTACTTCTGATTATCTAGACTATGACGAGGTCATGGAAAAATTTCAGGGGTTAATGGGATGGTTAGCGCAACTCTATGTTAATACCCTCAATATCATCCACTATATGCACGATAAATATGCCTATGAACGGCTGCAAATGGCGTTACACGATCGCGATGTTTATCGCACTATGGCTTGTGGAATGGCAGGTTTATCGGTAGTGGCAGATTCTCTCGCGGCAATTAAATACGGGAAAGTCAAAGTGCTACGGGATGAAACGGGTTTAGCAGTAGATTACCAAGTGGAAGAAGATTATCCTAAATTTGGTAACAATGACGATCGCGCTGACAGCATTGCCACTCAGTTAGTGACGGATTTAATGAATGAGATTCGTCAACATCCCACCTATCGCCAAGCAGTTCCCACTCAGTCGATTCTCACCATTACCTCTAATGTGGTTTATGGCAAGAAAACTGGCAATACTCCCGATGGGCGAGAAGCGGGAAAACCCTTTGCACCCGGGGCAAATCCCATGCACGGACGAGACACCAAAGGCGCGATCGCTGCCTTATCTTCTGTGGCAAAACTCCCCTATGAAAACGCTAAAGATGGAATCTCCTACACCTTCTCCATTGTTCCTCAAGCCTTAGGGAAAGGAGACGAGAATCGGATTAGCAACCTCACAGGAATGTTAGACGGCTACTTCCACGACAGCGGACATCATGTGAATATTAACGTCCTCAATCGAGAAACCTTACTCGATGCGATGGATCATCCAGAAAAATATCCGCAACTAACCATTCGCGTCTCGGGTTATGCCGTTAACTTCATTAAACTTACCCGTGAACAACAAGAGGATGTCATTTCTCGTACCTTCCACGGACAGGTTTAAATTAATTCCCCCTAGGTGAGGGGGAAAGGGGAAATAATTAATAATGAAAAAGGGGACACAATGATTACAAACACATCAACCGAAATCACAGGAAAAATCCACTCTCTAGAAAGTTGTGGAACAGTGGATGGACCGGGAATTCGTTTTGTAATTTTCACTCAAGGCTGTCCCCTACGGTGTCTCTACTGTCATAACCCCGACTGTCGCCACTTGGAAGATGGAACGGAAAAAAGTGTGGATGAAATCATAACAGAAGTCCAAAAATACCGTTCCTATATGGACTTTTCGGGGGGTGGTGTCACCGTTACTGGGGGAGAACCCTTAATGCAACCACAGTTTGTAGCTGAAATTTTTAAGCGTTGTCAAGAATTAGGAATTCACACCACTTTAGATACTTCGGGTTATGTTCTAATCGACGCAGCGAAACCTGTTCTTGAATACACAGATTTAGTCTTACTAGATATTAAATCCTACAAACCCGATTTATATCGAAAAGTAACCAGTGTTTCCATTGAACCCACTTTAAAATTTGCCCAGTATCTTCAGGAAATCAAAAAGCCAACTTGGGTTCGGTTTGTTTTAGTTCCTAACTTAACTGATCCCATGGAAAATATTAAAGGATTAGCCGAATTTATCGCTACATTAGATAATGTTGAACAAGTCGAAGTGCTTCCCTTTCATCAAATGGGGGCTTATAAATGGGAACAATTGGGGTATGAATATCAACTTCAAGATGCTACTCCCCCCAGTCCAGAACTAATCGCGAGTACCATTAGCATTTTCCAAAGCTACGGTCTAAAAGTGCAATGTTAAGGCTGCCTAACGCCAACTAATCCCCAACCTAAAAAACATATCAAGGAGAACAATGATGACGGTTACCAATTTAGAAGAATTAGAAGCCCTGATTTCTAAAGTTAAAGCGGCTCAAACCCAATACGCTAGCTATTCTCAAAAAGAAGTTGATGCAATTTTCAAAAAAGCGGCTTTAGCTGCCAATATGAACCGCATTCCCTTAGCCAAAATGGCAGTGCAGGAAACAGGAATGGGGGTGCAAGAAGACAAGGTGATCAAAAATCACTTTGCCTCTGAGATGATTTATAACAAGTATAAACATGAAAAAACTTGTGGCGTTATTGAATCAGATGCTCATTATGGGATTCAAAAATTAGCAGAACCGTTAGGGATTTTAGCAGGAATTGTTCCCACCACCAATCCCACCTCCACGGCTATATTTAAAGCATTAATTGCCCTTAAAACTCGTAATGCGATTATTTTTTCTCCTCACCCTCGCGCTAAAGAATGTACAATTGAAGCGGCAAAAATTGTAAGAGATGCGGCGATTGAAGCAGGCGCACCTGAGAATATTATTGGTTGGATTGATGAACCCACTATTGAACTTTCTCAAGCCTTAATGAAACATCCGAATATTAATTTAATTCTTGCTACAGGGGGGCCGGGGATGGTAAAAGCTGCCTATTCTTCTGGTAAACCTTCTTTAGGCGTTGGCGCGGGAAATACCCCTGCTGTCATTGATGAAACCTCCAATATTCCTATGGCCGTGAGTTCCATTTTAATTAGTAAAACGTTTGATAATGGCATGATTTGCGCCTCGGAACAATCGGTGATTGTGGTCGATGAAATTTATGACAAAGTGAGACAAGAATTTCAAGAACGCGGGGCTTATTTCCTTACTCCAGAAGAAATTGAAAAATTCCGAAGTATTTTAATTGTTGATGGGCGAATTAATCCGAAAATTGTTGGTCAATCTGTAGAACAATTAGCGGAATTAGCAGGAATTGAAGAAGCAAAAAATGCCAAGGTTTTAATTGGTGAAGTGACAGAGATTAGCTTAGAGGAAGCCTTTGCCTATGAAAAATTATCTCCTGTTTTAGCAATGTATCATGCTCAGGATTTTGAACAAGCCACTACTAAAGCCCAAGCGTTAATTAGTTTAGGTGGACGAGGACATACTTCAGTGCTTTATACTGCCCCTCAGAATCATTCTCGGATTCTGCATTTTGAAAGTAAACTGACCACAGGACGAGTCTTAATTAATACTCCCTCTTCTCAAGGCGCGATCGGTGACTTGTATAACTTTAAACTTGATCCCTCTTTAACCTTAGGCTGTGGCACTTGGGGGGGAAATTCCGTCAGTGAAAATGTTGCCCCACACCACTTATTAAATATCAAAACTGTCTCGGAACGACGGGAAAATATGCTCTGGTTTCGAGTTCCCCCGAAAATCTATTTCAAGTATGGATGCTTACCAGTTGCTTTGCAAGACTTAAAAGGCAAAAAACGCGCCTTTATTGTTACAGATAAGCCTCTGTTTGATATGGGGTTATTAAAAGAAGTTACTGAGGTTTTAGATGAAATTGAGGTCGATCACCAAGTCTTTTACGATGTTGAACCTGATCCCAAATTAGCCACCATTAATAAAGGAGTAGAACAACTGAATAGTTTCCAACCTGATGTGATTATCTCCTTCGGCGGTGGTTCTCCCATGGATGCGGCGAAAATTATGTGGCTGATGTATGAACATCCCGAAGTGGAATTTGAAGGAGTAGCCACTCGTTTCATGGATATTCGTAAACGGGTGTATGATTTACCCCCCTTGGGAGAAAAAGCAACTATGGTTGCCATTCCCACGACATCGGGAACCGGTTCGGAAGTAACGCCTTTTGCGGTCGTCACTGATGAAAAAACAGGGATTAAATATCCTCTCGCCGATTATGCCTTAACGCCAAATATGGCAATTGTTGATCCCGAGTTAGTGTTACATCTCCCGAAACGATTAACGGCTTATGGGGGAATTGATGCTTTAACTCATGCTTTAGAGGCGTATGTGTCTGTCATTGCGACAGAATTTACGCAAGGGTTAGCTTTAGAAGCTGTGGAACTCTTATTTAAGTATCTTCCCAATGCCTATAAATATGGGGCAAATGATCCCATTGCGCGAGAAAAAGTCCATTATGCCGCGACGATTGCAGGAATGGCGTTTGCTAATTCCTTTTTAGGGATTTGTCACTCTATGGCGCATAAATTAGGCGCGACATTCCATGTTCCTCACGGGTTAGCTAATGCGTTAATGATTTCCCATGTTATCCGCTATAACAGCACTGATGCACCGTTTAAGCAGGCAATTTTCCCCCAATATGAATATCCCCATGCGAAAGAACGATATGCCCGTTTAGCAGATTATCTGAAATTGGGAGGAGAAACCCTTGATGAGAAAGTGGAGAACTTGGTAAATGCCATTGAGAAGCTAAAAGCCGAGGTGGAAATTCCCCTGACGATTAAAGAAACCTTACAGGGAGAAGATCGCGATTTCTATGAAAAACTGGAAAATTTAGCTGAACAAGCCTTTGATGATCAGTGTACGGCTGCCAATCCCCGTTATCCGCTAATTAAGGATATGAAAGAGTTATATGTTCTTGCTTATCAGGGTTGTCGGGTAGATAGCATGATGTATCATCCAGAAGAAGAAGCAGTTGCGGGTTGAA
>JBKHER010000134.1:0-7250 GCA_046540715.1 Halothece sp. | reverse complement strand
TCTAATCCGAAAACGTCTCCTGAACCAGAAACGACTTCCCCGATATCATAGGCGCAAAGATTACGGTCATTGAACCATGAAATTAATTCCTCAGCAAGATCAGGAGGAACTATGAGAACAAATCCAATCCCCATGTTAAAGGTGTCATAAAGAGTTTTAGAGGTGAGGTTTCCTTGTTTAGCAAGCCAAGAGAAAATGGGCGGAATTGACCAGCTTTTGGGATTAAGTTGTACTGCTTGATTCTCTCCTAAGCAACGGGGGAGATTTTCTGGGAGTCCACCGCCTGTTATATGCGCCATGCCATGAATATCATAGCCAGCGCGAATTGCTTCTAAAACGGGTTTAACATAGATTTCTGTTGGCGTAAGAACGATCTCGCCTAAGGTTTTTTCTCCTAATTCGGGAATGTGAGTTGACCAACTAATGTTGTTATCAGTGATGATTTTACGAACGAGACTAAAGCCGTTACTGTGTAAGCCTTGACTGGCTAAACCGATCGCGCGATCGCGCCATTCTACCTGTGATCCATCTTTTAATTGATTCTTCTCTACAATTCCCACACAAAAGCCAGCCAGATCATATTCTCCCCCTTGATAAAACCCGGGCATTTCCGCCGTTTCTCCCCCTAGCAGCGCACAACCACTCTTTTCACAGCCAGCACTAATCCCTTCTACCACTGCTTTTAACTGTTCTGGGTCTAGTTTTCCCGTTGCAATGTAGTCTAGAAAAAATAGCGGCTCCGCCCCTGAGGTCAAAATATCATTAACGCACATAGCTACTAAATCAACACCGACAGTATTATGGTGATTTAAAGTATGAGCGATTTTAAGTTTGGTTCCGACACCATCGGTTCCCGACACTAAAACCGGTGCTTGATACCCCGTTGGTAGCTGAAAATAACCACTAAACCCTCCTAATCCGCCTAAAACTTCAGGACGATGAGTTTTTTGGACAAGAGCGCGAATTTGCTCCACAAATGACCGTCCCGCTTCGATATTGACTCCAGCTTGTTGATAATCCATAAAAGGTTACTTTGTTAAGATTTCATTAAAAAAAGATTAAAATTGACTATCCTGAACTCCTCATCTAATCTTCATTTACCCATATTTTTTGCAATTTTGGGCGATGGATAATAGTCTTCTCGCAAAATTCATTTTTAACTGCTAAAAATGACGACTATGCTCGTATATATAGCACTTTAGCTAATTTATACGCATCGATAGAGGTAAAACTGTTTTTTTTCCCTGAAAGACTAGGTGAAACTTAGTATAACTTGAGGAGTGAACATAATGAAAACACAAATTCGACAATTAATGACCGTTGCTTGGGTAACTAGCACCTTAACTCTCGGATTTCCTGCTGTTGGAACGGAAGCAGTGACAAGAGTTTCTTCACAAAGTTCCAATGAAGTGAATGAAACTAAGAAAACCTTAAAAGCTAATTCTAAGCACTTATTAGCTAACCGACAAGGAAAAGCCTCTTGGTATGGTCGTCGTTTCCAAGGTCGTCCTACCGCCAGTGGTGAACGTTTTAACCAACATGAAATGACAGCAGCTCATCGTAGTTTACCCTTTGGAAGCCGAGTCAGAGTGATCAACCTTAATAATGGTCAATCAACTGTTGTCCGCATTAATGACCGTGGCCCCTATGCTCGTGGTAGAATTATTGACTTATCTCGCGCTGCCGCCGAAGCAATTGGAATGCAGCATTCTGGAACTGCACCCGTTCGGATCGAAGTGATAGACTAATTTCAGAGTAACTTAATTTTAGATCCCCCCTATCCCCGCGAATTTGGAGAGAATTAAAGGGGGGTACAACTGATTTAGGATTGCTACTAGGGAGCAAGATGCTCCTACTACTGTTAAATTCTCTAATACCATTTTTTAAAGTTGATGCTACGATGATTTTAAATCACCCCAGCATTAGCAAGTCCTAAAATTACGCCCGCACCGATAACATGACCAAAACTTGCCGTAGCTAATAGTTCCGGAACGCCAAATCCTTCTAAAATGGAAGGCTTAGGAAATGGCAGTTCAGGGCCACCGCCATAATTTTGAATGGCAAAGCGACCAATGGCAATAGCAAAAATATTACAAGCAATCATCACCATGGCAACAGAAGGACTCCAAGCAATGGTGTCAGGTGTGGTAGATTGGACTGTAGAAAGTAAATTTAACATCAGTTTAATTTTTGCCTCCTTTAATAACAAGCTAAAGACATTATAGGAAGATTTTTAAGCAAAACTATTTTTTAGCAGTTAGAAGTAACAAATTATTTACACTAATTCATATTTCTGAACAAATGCGGATTAAAATCTGTGGGATTACCAGTTTAGAACAAGGAAGCGCGATCGCGCAGTTGAGGGTAAATGCCCTAGGGTTTATCTGTGTAAAAACCTCTCCTCGTTATCTATCTCCTGATCAAATCGCAACCATAACGCCCTATCTTCCGCCTCAAGTGTCTCGTATCGGCGTTTTTGCTAATACCAACGCTGCAGAAATTATTTCCATTGTTCAACAAACCCATTTTACGGCGGTACAACTTCACGGCGAAGAAACCAAGGAAGATTGTAATAAACTGCGTTCCCAACTTCCCAATATAGAATTGATTAAAGCCATTCGGGTAAAAAGCCCAGAATCCCTGCAACAAACAGAAACTTACGCCCCCTATGTGGACACCTTCCTTCTCGATGCCTATGATCCTAAACAACGCGGCGGCACTGGAAAAGTTTTTAACTGGGAGTATCTCCAAGACTTTAACCCCCCGCGCCCTTGGTTTCTTGCAGGAGGGCTAACCCCTGATAATATTCAAGAGGCTCTAGCCATAGCAACCCCGAATGGGATTGATCTCTCTAGTGGCGTAGAAATCTCCCCTGGGAATAAAGACTTAGGCTTAGTGAAAGCATTATTGCAAGCAGTTGCCGCGCGATCGCCTTTAAAATGATGATTGTTAGTGCAGTTTGAGGAAACACGAATGACCATTCACGCTTACGCCGCCACCGAAGTTGGGGGAGAATTAAAACCCCTAGAATACGATCCGGGTTCTCTCGGGTTGGACGATGTGGAAATTGA
Source organism: Halothece sp. (assembly GCA_046540715.1). Lineage (GTDB taxonomy): Bacteria > Cyanobacteriota > Cyanobacteriia > Cyanobacteriales > Rubidibacteraceae > Halothece. The sequence continues at coordinate 4,179 of JBKHER010000134.1, read as the reverse complement.
AGTCCAGTATTGTGGGATTTGTCATAGTGATATTAGCATTGTTGATAATGAATGGGGAATTTCTAAATATCCCGTGGTTCCCGGTCATGAAGTGATCGGAAAAGTGGCTGCCCTAGGAGATGGCGTTAAAAACCTACAAGTTGGTCAACAAGTGGGATTAGGTTGGTTTTCTCGCTCTTGCATGGATTGTGAATGGTGCTTATCAGGAGACCATAACCTCTGTCTGAGTGCTGAACCGACCATTATTGGACGTTATGGTGGCTTTGCGGATAAAGTTCGCGCCCACCAAAGCTGGGTTTTCTCCCTTCCTGAGGGGATTAACCCCCAAACCGCCGGTCCTTTATTTTGTGGCGGCATTACCGTTTTTAACCCCATTGTGCAGTTAGACATCAAAGGCAGCGATCGCGTGGGAGTGATTGGGATTGGTGGCTTAGGTCACATGGCAATCCAATTTCTAAGTGCTTGGGGATGTGAAGTTACCGCCTTTTCTGGGAGTCCTGATAAAGAAGCAGAAGCCAAAAAACTCGGCGCAACTCACTTTATTAACTCCCGTGATCCCGAAGCCATCAAAGCCGTTGCCAATCAATTTGATGTTATCCTTTCCACCGTTAATGCTGACTTAGACTGGGAAACCTATTTAGCTGCCCTACGTCCTCGCGGTCGGTTACACTTTTTAGGCGTTCCCCCCAACCCCATCGCCACCTCAATGTTTTCTTTATTATCAGGACAAAAATCAGTGGCAGCCACTCCCGTCGGAAGCCCCGCCGTCACCAAGCAAATGCTAGAATTTATCGCTCGGAAACAACTTGAACCCCTAGTTGAATTTTATTCCTTTGATCAAATTAATCAAGCCATGGATCGCCTACGAGAAGGAAAACCTCGTTATCGAATTGTCTTGCAACGCTAAGTTTGTAACGGATAATGTTGCTGCAAAAACCGTTTTGCTTCCTCTTGATTTTGAATAATTCCATCTAAGGTGGCTTCTAACAAACTTTGTAACATTTCCCGAAACTGTGGCCCCGGTTTATAGCCCAACGCCTTGAGATCATTCCCATCAAGAGGCGCACTCACTCCTGACCAATGGTTAATATAATGCCAAATCCGTTTCCTGACGAGGGGAGAACAACGCACTGCCAATAAAACTAATAGCGGCAGCTTATAGGAGTGTAAATGGTTAACTAGCGTTTGTGGACGATATCCCTGTTGAAATAACATTTTCTCAATGGGAATCTGTACTTGATCAGGGGGTAAATTCAATAATTGCCCCCGTTTCTCTCGTAATATTTCGTAGAGATGATGTTTCTCTTGTAAAGAGAGAGAGGATGATAATTCTCGTTCTACTTCCTCTTGTGCTGATTGTAGGGTTTCTAAACGTTTAATGCTGTCATGGGGAAGTTCTAACTGTTGGGCAACTGTTACCCGTTGTTCAGTTGTGGGGAGATAAGCAATCATCACTTCTAAACGCATTTGCCAGTGAGTTAGCGTCTGGTTGGGATCAAATTGCCTTAAACAACGTCCTAAGAATCGTAATTGCCACCATAATCGTTGATCTAATTTTAGTTCAGGATGCAGACATCGCAGAGCGGTTAAATCTGATAATTTTTTGAGGGCAGGTTGCCAATAACTTGCCTCTAGAATATATTTAAGTTCTCCTTTAAGCCGAGTTTGTAGGGCGGGGGCTTTTCGATTTTCAGCGCGCGATCGATCATATACTCCACTGGCAATAGCATAGCGAATATAGTCTTCGGTTTGCGCTTCTAATTCAAAGCCAAGACGCACCGCAAAACGCACCGCCCGATAAATGCGAGTAGGATCTTCAATAAAGCTATTGGCGTGTAGTACCCGAATTAATCCTGATCTTAAATCCAGTAAGCCTCCGAAAAAGTCTAGGAGTTCCCCACTTTTAGGCGGTGTTAAGCGAATAGCAAGGGCATTAATGGTAAAGTCACGGCGGTATAAGTCTTGACGAATGGAACTGGCTTCTACTTCTGGGTTGGCTGCAGGATAGGGATAAAACTCGGTTCTCGCCGTGGCAATATCAATCCATAAGGAGTCGAGTTCAGGATCATTATGCCAGAGTAAGGCGGCGGTTTGAAATTCCCCATGAACTTCTAAACGCGCTGTGGGATACTCAGTTTGTAAGGCTTTCGCCAGTTCTACCCCTGCACCCACCAACGCCGCCCGATGGAAACCATCGACGACTAAATCAATGTCTTGCAGAAAAATTTCTGAGTCTGTCTGCTGAGGATTCGCCAAGAGAATATCTCGCACTGCACCGCCAACAAGGTAAAGATGCCAGCCTCGTTTTTCGGCTTCAGTCGCGGCGTAAGCAAGTAAGTTCCAAAGTTCAGGGCGCAGTCGCTGCTTAAAATTGGGAAGTAAACAAGCCGAAATTAAGGACTGATGATCTTGATCTTTTGTCTCTATTTCTCGTTCTTGATGCAGTTGTCGTAAAACATCGGTGCGAGTAACAATCCCAAGCAGTTGATGATTGTCTAAAACGGGTAATCTTCCCACATCATAAGTTACCATTAAGTCCTCAATGTCAGGTAAAACGGTATCAGGGGTAATGGTTTTAAGATTGCGACTCATGTAGCCTTTAACGGGGGCATGACCAAAGCCATGATGTAGGGCGAGGTCAAGATCACGCCGCGAAATAATCCCCACTAATTCTTGGTTTTCATCCACCACCGATAACCCCGAATGTCCATAACGCAGCAGAATGCGTTGGGCTTCACTAATTGTTGTGTCTGGGAGAATAGTGCGAACGGGAGACGACATCAGTTCCCTTGCTGTGGGGGGATGGGGAATTTGAGAGCGAATACTGGTGAGGATTTCTTGCAGAGTGGCTTGAGGCGACTCGGTTTTTAAGTTTGCTGAGGCGGCTTGTTTATGACCGCCCCCGCCATAAGGGGTTAAAATTTCATTAAGATCAATATTGGGAATGCGAGAACGAGCAATGAGACTCCCGCGCTTTTCTTGATGGTGGTAATAAGCATGAACTAAGATCAAGGCATCAGCTTCAATGATGTCGATTAAGCGTTCTGTGATACTGGATAAGCCAGCAATAAAGGTTTCTCCCTCAAACACACTCCAAGCGAGAGTGTAGCCTTGTATCGTTTCAGTTTGCACTTGTTCTAAGGCTTCGGAAAGCAGTTGTTGTAGCCTCGGAGAAAGACTGGGTTCTACATACTCACTAATTACATTTACATTTGCCCCCTGTTCCATTAGCCAGCTTAACGCTTTCGCATCTCGGGCGGTGCTTTGCGGAAAAGTGAGTGATCCCGTATCAGTATGAATTCCTAACGCCATCACTGTGGCTTCGATCGCGCTCAGACTTGCCCCTTTTGCCCTTAGTTCTTCTACCACTAGGGTAGAACTTGCCCCAACGTTATCAATATGAGTAATTGTTGCAGGAATATCCCCTTCTAAGGGATGATGATCGTAGAGAATAATATTCTTAAGTTGGGGAAAATCAAACCAAGCCTCAACTTTTCCGACACGCTGACGATGTTGGGTATCAACGACAATTAAGGTTTCAATGTCTTCAGGATGAACACTGCGCTGTTCAATAACGGCTAATTCATCCCGATGTAAGGAAAGAAATGATTTTACCCCCGGATGCGCCCCCCCAGTTAATACCAATTTTGCACCTGTATGGAGACGAGTTAATCCCACTGCTGCCCCTAAAGCGTCAAAGTCAGCAGTTTGATGGCACAAAATTAGGGTAAGCATAAAAGATTAAGATCAAGGTACTGCTTAAATTTTAACCTCTGGCAACCCGGCAACGATCATGGCAAAATTGCAATTGGTTATTAGTTATTAGTTATTGGTTATTTGTTACGTTTAACTTGATAGTTGGTTATTATAGTCATTCCAAATAAAAACCATCAAGCTGAGAGTGGGAGCATCTTGCTCCCTAGTGCAGAGCCTCAGAAGTAATTGACCAGTAACCAAGCTGCCTTCATTCTGTTCAAAAGGAGTTTGCGAAGTCGCAGAAACTGTATAACTATTTCCACCAGCCTGCACTAGTAGCGACCGAGACGGTCGCATTACGGAAAATAATTGGAATAACTATAGTTATTAGTTATTGGTTATTTGTTACGTTTAACTTGATAGTTGGTTATTATAGTCATTCCAAATAAAAACCATCAAGCTGAGAGTGGGAGCATCTTGCTC
>JBKHER010000133.1:0-7277 GCA_046540715.1 Halothece sp. | reverse complement strand
TAATTGCTTTTTACAATGAAGAAGATCAATACCATAGCCAGACCATTGAGTTCTTTTCAGATTGTCGAAGTCAGTTGGTGACAACAGTTGCTTGCGTAACTGAAGTGATGTGGTTACTTGCTCCTTTGATCAAAGTCCAAAATGAGTTTTTATCAGCTTTAGGTCAAGGAATTTTTGAGTGTAAGCATTTAATTATCTCAGATTATAAAAGGATTCAGGAGCTAAATTAGATTTATCAAGACTTGCCTGGGGATTTTGCTGATTTATCATTAGTTATCATTTCTGAAAGGTTAAATCTACCTGCAATTGCTTCTTTAGATAAAGATTTTGATGTTTATAGACGTTATCGTCAAAAATCTTTTGTTCGAGTTTTTAGACCTAGATGATGATCGCGCCTCTCCCTTTCACCTTCAAAACCTGCTGCAATCAGCACTGGCTAGGCATTTTAAGTTATAATAGGGGGGCAAACTGTATAAATAAACAACATTAGATCAGAGAAAAACTGGGAAAAAATTCCCTTTTGTGTCTCAAATTCTGATCAAAACGGAGTTTTTTGAAATTATGACCCCTTCCCAAGAGCGGATTATCCCGACTGAACTACGAAACGAAATGTCTCAATGTTATCTTGAGTACGCCATGAGCGTGATTGTCGGTCGGGCGTTACCAGATGCGCGAGATGGCTTAAAGCCTGTCCATAGACGCATTTTGTATGCGATGTATGAATTGGGACTCACCGCAGACCGTCCCTTTCGCAAATGCGCTCGTGTGGTTGGGGAGGTGTTAGGGAAATATCATCCTCATGGCGATACGGCGGTTTATGATGCCCTAGTGCGAATGGCGCAATTGTTTTCCATGCGCGATCCCCTCATTAATGGGCATGGGAACTTTGGATCTATTGATAATGATCCCCCTGCAGCGATGCGTTACACGGAATGTCGCTTGCAGGCTTTGTCAACGGATGCGCTTTTACAAGATATTGAATCGGAAACCGTTGATTTTATTGATAACTTTGATGGGTCGCAACAGGAACCGTTAGTGCTTCCCTCTCGCCTTCCCCAGTTATTATTAAATGGATCATCTGGGATTGCGGTGGGAATGGCAACGAATATTCCCCCTCATAATTTGGGTGAATTAGTGGATGGCACGATCGCGCTTATTAATAATCCTGACATTACCACAACGGAGTTAATGCAATATATCCCTGGTCCAGACTTTCCCACAGGCGGGCAAATTTTAGGACGCAGTGGTATTAAATCCGCTTATGAGGAGGGGCGAGGTTCAATCACCATGCGTGGGGTTGCCGACATTGAAACCATTTCCCAGCCTGGGAGACAGGATAAAGAAGCCATTATTGTTACCGAACTTCCTTATCAAAGTAATAAGGCTTCCATCATTGAAAAAATCGCGGAACTGGTTAATGATAAGAAAATTGAAGGCATCTCTGACATTCGGGATGAAAGCGATCGTACAGGAATGCGGATTGTTATTGAATTAAGAAAAGATGCCTATCCGCGAGTTGTTCTGAATAACCTCTATAAGCAAACTCCCCTACAGATGAATTTTGGGGCGAATATGCTGGCGTTAGTGAATGGGGAACCGCAACACCTGAACTTGAAAAAGTTTTTAGAGGTGTTTGTAGAGTTTCGGGTGGAAACCATCACTCGTCGTACCACCTACTTATTACGCAAAGCCCAAGAACGGGATCATATTTTACAAGGCTTATTAATTGCGCTTCAGGACATTGAAGCCGTGATTCAAATTATTCGCGGGGCTGCGGATACCGCTACAGCTAAAACCAATCTCATTGACCATTTTGGGCTGTCGGAAGGACAAACCGATGCCATTTTGCAAATGCAGTTGCGGCGACTCACCGCCCTAGAAGCTGAGAAAATTCAAGCTGAACACGAAGACTTATTAGCGAAAATTACGGATTATCAAGATATTCTGGCGCGACGGGAACGAATTGAAGACATTATTCGCGGGGAACTGGAACAAATTAAAGAAAAATATGCTACGCCGCGTCGGACGCAAATTGAAAGTTCAGACGGAGAAATTGTTGATCTCGATTTAATTGCTAATGAACAAGCCATTATTTTAGTCACCGAACAGGGGTATATTAAGCGGATGCCTGCTAATACCTTTGGTTCGCAAAATCGGGCGACACGGGGGAAATCGGCGGCAAAAATGAAAGAAGATGATGGGGTCGAGCATTTTATCAGTTGTTGCGATCATGATTATCTCTTATTTTTCAGCGATCGCGGCGTCGTTTATTCCCTCAATGCCTATCAAGTTCCCATGGGTTCTCGCAATTCGAGAGGAACCCCTCTGCTTCAAATGTTACCCATTAGCCAAGAAGAAAAGATTACCACCGTCTTATCGGTACAAGAATTTACCGAAGAAGATTATTTGATTATGCTGACGCGACAGGGGTATATTAAGAAAACCTCGCTCTCAGCATTTAGCAATATTCGCACCAATGGCTTAATTGCCATTTCCTTAGCAGAAGATGATCAACTGCGCTGGGTTCGACTTGCTAAACAAAGCGATAGTATTATTGTTGGGTCACAGCAGGGGATGGCAATTCATTTTCGCGCTAGCCATGAACAATTGCGTCCTCTGGGACGGGCGACACGCGGCGTTAAAGCGATGAAATTGAAGCCTGATGATGAATTAATCAGTATGGATATTCTTCCCGCCCAAGTCATTGCTGAAATGACCGAAGACACCACAGGAGAAGAGACAGGGGTGGAAGAAGAAACTCTCGCTGATAAAGCCGAAGAAGAAACCCTCTGGGTATTAGCGATTACCAAAGGCGGTTATGGGAAACGAATTCCTATTACCCAATTCCGACTGCAAAATCGCGCGGGCAAAGGATTAAGTGCCACCAAGTTCCGCAAAAAAGACTGTTTAGTGGCACTAAAAGTGGTTCACGAGGGAGAAGAGTTGATGTTAGTGACGAATCGGGGGATTATTCTTCGCCAGACCCTTGGGGCGATTCCTCGGCAGTCTCGTCAAGCCAAAGGGGTAAAAGTGCAGAATTTAGCCCAAGAGGACGCGATCGCGGCAGTTGCTGTGGTTCCCCCAGCCGAAGAAGGGGAGGAGGAAGAAACCGCCTCCGAAAACAATTAAGAACGCACGGTATGACGATGCTGAACCGTGGATAGAGCTTCCACTAAAGCGCGAACGGTTGCGATCATGGAAATCTCGTCATCAAGTTGATTGACCGCCGAACCAACACCAACGCCAGAAGCGCCAGCCGCGATCGCCATGGGAATCGTCACCTTGGATAAACCAGAGGCACATAAAACGGGAACTGACACGGCTTGCGAAATACTAGAGGCAGCCGCCAGCGTCGGGGTTGCTTTTTCAATTAAGCCTAAAGTCCCACTGTGAACCGGTGTGCTACTGGTTCCCCCTTCCGTTTGAATGATATCAGCCCCAGCTTCGACTAAGGCGGTAGCCAGTTCAACTTGTTCATCGAGGGGAAGAATATGGGGAACTGTCACCGAGAGGGTAATATTGGGGAGTAACTGGCGAGTTTGTTGGGTTAACGCTAAAACTTCCGCCCCTTCAAAGCGTCTTCCTTCGAGATAGAACGAATCAAAGTTTCCGATCTCAATTAAATCTGCACCCGCTTCCACACAGGAGACAAAAATCTCGGGATCAACCGCCGAAACACAAATCGGGAGAGCGGTCAGTTGTTTTGCCATTTTGACCAACTCTGGATCCGCCGCGATATCCACAAACGTTGCGCCTCCTGCAGTTGCTGCCTTGATCACTTGAGAAACTTTAGCGCGATCGAAGTTCTTTAAGCCACTAATTACCTTCAGCACTTGCTGCTGGCGAAATGCTGTTTCCAAATTGGGATGCATTGTCATCTTGAAAAATTCCTAAAAGTCTCTAATTCTGGAGGCATTATAGCCGATTATGCCAAACCTCAGCCAAGCGTAATTCTCCAATAGAATGTGCTAATCTATAGCTAGAATCCGCACCTGGGATCAGGGAAATAATGACCACCGACGAAGAAATCCGCCAACAAAGTTACGAACTCTTCCGTAACGAAGCCCCAGACCTTTTAGAACAAGTGGAAACGGGGATTTATAACATTCGCGAAGATCACTCCAAGCAAACGGTTCATGGCTTAATGCGAGCCACTCATACCCTGAAAGGGGCAGCAGCGAATGTCGGGCGAAATGCGATTAAACAAATTGCTCATCAGTTAGAGGATGTATTTGGCGCACTTCTTTCTGCCAATGCGATTTTTGATAATGAACTAGAAGCCCTCCTCCTCGATATTTACGAATGCTTACGGGTTGCCTATAACAATGAAATGGAGGGAGATAATAGTAGTGATGAGCAGAACTTACAACGAGCCGAGCAGATTTTTTTACAGCTACAAGATAAATTAGGGGATTGTTTTGATGAAGAACCGGCGATTCCTTCTTCTTCGGAATTGGGATTTGATATGACGCAGTCGGTTTTTCAAGTGGGAGTTAAACAGCGTCTCGAACAGATACAAGCGGTTTTAGCAGAAACTTCTGATCCCGAAACCATTGCTGAAACGGTGAAAGGGCAAATGGAGGTGTTTGTTGGGTTAGCAGAATCTTTAAGTTTAGAGGGATTTAAAAGCATTGCCCAAACCGCTCTGGAAGCCTTAGAACAGAATCCCCAAGCCGCTTCTGATATTGCTCAAGAAGTGGTTAATAATATGTCAGAAGCCAGAGATGCTGTTTTAAACGGCGATCGCGCCCAAGGAGGGGAACCCTCAGAAATCCTCAAAGCCTTTACTGAATCAGTGGAAGCTGGCAGCCCTTCTCCCGTGGAATATTCCGAGGAATCTTTTTCCCTTGAGGATACATTTGGCTTTGGCGATTTTCAAACCCAACCTGAGCAAGATCCCTTTGTCACCTATCCTATGGAGAAGGAAGAAGAGGAAAAAACTCAAATTAATCCCACCACAGACCAAAAAGCAGAAACTGAAATTCCTTCGCCAGAAGAAAAAACAGAAGTAATCTCCCAACCGCAAGAAACAAGGGAACAAGAAGAAGCAAAAAGCCTCCAAACCAGTCATGATCCCGAACTAGAATCGGCTCAATTTCATCAAGAGCAAACTCCCACCCCTCGCACTGGTGTTAGTATTCGCGTTGACTTAGAACAAGTTGAAAATCTCAATCATCTCGTTGGGGAACTTTCGATTAACCAAAACCTCCTTTCCCTGCGAGACGAGCAATATCAAAACGCCCTGCAAAAACTTGGCGGTTGGCTTTCCCAACACCGACGCACCCTTTTCCAACTGCGAGATAAACTTCCCGCCGAATATGCTAACAGTGACTTTGCTCAGTTCTTATACGCCTCTCTTGAAGAAAATACCCAACTAGAACAAGCCCTTGATGATGTTAATCACCTTGCTCGTGCTAACGCTAGTTCAGTGGAACGAGAACAACGGCTTTCCCGACAAGTTCGCGATAGTTTAGAAGCCGTGCGGATGCTTCCCATTGAGAAAGTCTTAAACCGCTTCCCCCCAATGGTGAGAAAGTTAAGTGAATCTTATCAAAAATCGGTAGAGCTAAAACTATCAGGGGTACAGGTATTAGTAGATAAAGCGATTACAGAAAATCTTTATGATGCCCTACTGCACTTAGTTCGCAATGCGTTTGATCACGGGATAGAATCCCCCCAGCAGCGAAAACAGCAAGGGAAACCAGCGCAAGGACAGATTTGGATTTATGCTTATAATCAAGGGAATCGCACCATTGTCGAAGTCAAAGATGATGGTCAAGGCTTAAATGTTGAACAAATTTGTCAACGCGCCCAAGAAAAAAATCTCCTCACCCCAGCCCAAGTCAAAGAAATTAAAAATTCTCCTCATCCCGAAGACCAACTTTTGCGAGTGTTATGTGAACCTGGTTTTTCGACAGTGGGTAAAGCTAACGATTTATCAGGGCGAGGCATTGGGTTGGATGTGGTTTATTCCCAAATGCAGAAAATTAATGGCTCAGTTACCGTAGAAAGCGAAATTGGAGTGGGAACCACTTTTTATCTACAAATTCGCGGCGCATTGATGAATGCCCGTTTATTGGTGTGTCAAGCAGGTCACGGGGTATATAGCTTTATTGCTGATGAAGTGGAACAGGTTTTAATTCCTGAAGAGGAAAAAATTAAATGGTTAGGGAGTCAAAAAGTCTTACAATGGCGATCGCGCCAAGAAGATGACCCGATCTCAGTTCCCATTCATCCCCTCACTCAATTATTAAATTATCCTCCGAACGCCAACTTTCTCCTGCAAACCCAGCCCGCTTCTGAAACAGAGGCGCAAAAGACAACAACGCTACTGACAGCCAATGAAGGAGTTGTTCCCTTACTCCTGATACGAACCCTAGATGGCTTAGTAGGATTAGAAATTGATACAGTGATTGAAGAACAAGAATTAGTCTTAAAACCCATCTCAACCACGATTCAACCGCCCGCTTATGCTTATGGCTGTACGATTTTGGCTGATGGTCGTCTGAGTCTAGTTATTGACGGAGCGGCTTTAATTCGTCAAAATAAATCTCGTTTTGGTCTTTCTCCTCAACTCGGCAGTCAGTCTAAGCTGGGTAAAAGTTTGGCTTCTCAAACCAAGAAAGCCCTTCCCCATCAACGCCTGAAAGAAGACTATACCAACCCCTACAGCGTTCATCAACAAGGGGAAGAAACCAACATCCATGGCGAAACGCCTACCTCTACTTCTCAACAGCATAATCTTCCCATTGATCAGGAGAAATATCGCACTCTTTTGGTTGTAGATGACTCCATCACGGAACGGCAAACCCTTTCGATGATTATGCAAAAAGCTGGACACCATGTCATTCAGGCGAAAGATGGTCAAGAAGCCCTTGAACAATTACAACAAGGGGCAAAGGTGGATTTAATTGTCTGTGACTTGGAAATGCCTCGCATGAATGGCTTAGAGTTTATTGGGGTGACGCGGCAAAATCCTGAATTTGCTAAAATTCCTGTAATTGTGTTAACCTCTCGTACTCGTGATAAGTATCAACGCATTGCGATGGAGTTGGGGGCTTCGGATTATTTAACAAAACCTTATTTGGATCAAGAGTTATTGGGAACTGTGGGCAAAAATCTAGATCAATGTTAGGGCTTTTTAGTGAGTAATATTTTGTTATTTGTTATTCGTTATTTGTTATTTGTTATTTGGCAAGTCGTTAAGAATAAGAAAGAAACCAAATTATAGTCATTCCAAATAAAAACCATCAAGCTGAGAGTGGGAGCATCTTGCT
>JBKHER010000132.1:0-7288 GCA_046540715.1 Halothece sp. | reverse complement strand
AAGATGCTCCCACTCTCAGCTTGATGGTTTTTATTTGGAATGACTATAATTCCCCTCTTACCCACAACTGAAATTAATTATGCTTGAAGGCTCTATCTTAAAAAAACTCTATACGGCTCACCAAAATACGGATCAGGCTCTTAATTTAGGAGTCTATTATAAAAATACGTTAGTGGCACTTTGTCACGCTTTAGAAGATTTTATTCTCAATACGAAAAGTTCTCCCTTGGTGATTAGTGCTTTTCAAGAGGGAAAATGGTATTTAGAGGAAGCAGATCGTTATGGCGAGATTGCTAACCATGCTCGTAAAATTGCCATTATGGCTGCTCCTGGAACTGGTTTTGCAGAACATGCTACCAGTCAACGGGAGAATGTGGATTTAGTGAGCTTAAATCCAGACAAGGATCCAGTGGCGCAAGAATGGCATTTAATTATCTGTTCTCCAAGTTATACGGCGATGGTGCTGTGTCAGGAGCTTTCTAAAGAGGATTATGGGAAAAATGGCTTGCCAGAACATGATTTAGAACGCAAATTCTACGGCTTTTGGACATTTGAACCGCATTTAGTGCAAGAAACGGTTGAACTCGCGATCGCGCATATTAAGCAATATAATCAAGCTCTGGCAACGGAACTGAATCAACATTATCAAGAAATTAGCAAGGAATTTGGGAAAGTTGAATCGGAAAATACAGGTGTAGTTGTGTCGCAGGTGGTGGATTATCTGCAACAGTCTCAATCAGAACTTCTAAACCAACAAGCCCAAGCTGATAGTGAAGCCTCCTATTTACCGCAATCCCAACAAGCCCTTGATGACAATTTGTTGTCCAATGAGATGCAGGCGTTTCTCCGCATGGCGCAACTGATTGACCAAGCTGATCTTGAAAACCCCATGGCAGCAGCAGAAGTCACCGCACTCGCCGAAACCATGGGACAAGTGTTAGATTTACCAGCATGGCAGCAAAAACGCCTCCGTTTAGCCAGTTTACTCCATCGATTAGTGCCAGCTTTAGGGAAAACGCCTCAAGATCAAGAAAAAGCCCCCGCTTGTGATTTAATTCCGAGTGTCGAAGCGTTGCGAGCGATGCCTAGAATGAGCGCGATCGCGCAGATTATTACCCACCAAACCGAAAATTGGGACGGCACAGGGGTTCCAGGTGGACTGGCCCATGATAGCATTCCCTTAGAATCGAGAATTTTAGCCCTAGTAAGCGATTTTCAACGGCGTGTTAATGATCTACGCACCAAAGAAAAAACCAACAGTCGAGAAGAAACCTTGAGTCAAGCCCTTTCCGAGTGTCAAGAGCAAGCCAATACTCGTTTTGATCCTAAGCTCTCAGAAGCTCTAGGATTATTAGTAATGGGAATGCAACAAGGAATGAGCCTCGAAACTTCTCAACCGAAAATTTCTGCTGGAATGTGGCTCCTAGAAAATGAACAGTTAACCCCTAATAATTAAATCAAAAATGGACATCGAAGCAATCCGAAACGGAAAAATTTCCGAGCTTGCAGGAGCTGATCTCGAAGATGAAAATTTAAAGCAAGCTCATTTAGAAAAAACCAACCTCCGAGGGGCAAATTTAGTCGGCGTTGATCTATCTCAAGCCAACTTACAAGCGGCTTATCTCGATGGCGCAAACCTTTTAGGGGGAAAGCTAATCCGCTGCGATCTTCGCGGGAGTTTGTTGGGGATTAATCTTACCCAAGCCAATTTAGAGGGAGCCGATTTGCGGGGAAGTAACTTACGCGGCGCTAATTTAATGGGTGCAATCTTATTACGAGTTAGTTTAATGGGGGCGTTTCTCAGTGGCGCTAATCTCAGTGAAGCCAATATTCAGGGAGGAGATTTAAGAGCAAGTGAATTACACGGCGTAAACTTCCGAGGAGCTAACTTAAAAGGAGCTAATTTATCAGAAGCTCAGTTACAAGGAGCCGATTTATCAGAGGCAAATTTAGAAGAAGCAGACTTACGGGGGGCAAATTTATCTGGCGCGAATTTATCTGGGGCAAATTTACTGTGTGCTGAGTTAGAAGGGATTACTTTAAAAGGAGCCGATTTAGGGAATACTTGTTTAGTGGGAACTCAATATGATTTAAATTCATGACAAAATTGCCTAAAACAGAATCAGGGGTTCTAGTTTCGCAGCCACTTCTTCAACAACGGTTTGGGGAGCAGCCTCAATATATTGTACGTCTCTTTCTTTCCAATCTATGCTTCTGAGATGATGCACTAAAACGACTCCATAAATTTTGCCTGGATTGTTGATGATTTCTACTTCTAGGGGCAATCCTTTCACTTTAGTAGTAATCGGGCAAACGAAAGCTAGGGAAGAAACTCGATTGAAGGGTTGAGGAGACATAATAAGAGCAAAACGCTTGCCAGACTGCTCTCGCCCCATCCGAGGGTTTAAGTTAAGATGGACAAAATCACCACGAGCAGGAATGTACATAATTAGTTACCAAAATTCTTGACCCGCTGAGTCTCCCCAGTCCATTTCCCCTTCCAATTTCTCTGGAGTCACCCCTGCAAGTAATTCCTCTAGGGTATATTTTTTTCTTTGCTGTGGAATCAAGATCAGGAATCCTTCTTCAGAAATACGAAAGGAGACATTCGCGCCTTCTTCCAGTTGAACTTGTTGCGCGATCACTTGCGGGATACGAACAGCAAGGCTATTTCCCCATTTTTTAATTGATGTTGTCATCGCTAATTCTTTTGCTCTGCTTAGTATATACATTGTATAAACTGGTTTGCCATGATGTCAATGACCATTGGATCAAAAAAAACTCTTTCAGGGCACTAATATCAAATGGATCAATGTTTGCTACATATCTTTTTTTGGAAAAATGGAGACAAGGCAAAGGATGCCTCATGAGAGCTATAGTTATTCCAATTATTTTCCGTAATGCGACCGTCTCGGTCGCTACTAGGGAGCAAGATGCTCCCACTCTCAGCTTGATGGTTTTTATTTGGAATGACTATAATTTAGAGAATACTTGTTTAGTTGGAACCCAATCTGATTTAAACTAATTAAAACTAATCGATGCCCCTTAAAATATAATTAGTGATTAGATGAAGGGGAACAAGTTATTATGCAAAAATTCTATCTATTAAATCTCTTTTTAATTGTAAATTTTTTCTTAGGGGGTTGTGATTTATTGCCATTTGGCGTAGAAACTGAATCAGAGGATCAAACAACAGAAACCACTCCTTCTCCAGAAAATAACCAGGAAGAAGAAGAAGAGGAAGAGGAGGAAGAAGAGGAAGAAATAGCGCGATCGCGAGTCCCTTCGGTATCGGGGTTACAACAAGCCAGCGATCCCGATGAGTTTGTCCGCCAACGAGGCGATGTGCCCGGACAACAACGGGAGGATCCATTTGGCTTCTTTCCAGTTTCTCCTGAAAGCATTACAAGGGTTGAACCTGAACCTGAAGAACCTGAAGAACCTGAAGAACCTGAAACTACCGAAGAACCAACCCCAAAGCCTTCTCCTGAACCCGAATTAGCACAAGAAACACAAATTCAAGGTGCATTGCAGATCGGAAATCAAACTGTTGCCATTATTAAAGCACCGAATGAGCCAACCAGTCGCCATGTTAGGGCGGGAGAATTGATTGCTCAAGATCAAGTCTTAGTAAAAGAAATTGATATCAATGCTCGTCCTACACCCGTTGTTATTTTAGAGGAATTAGGAGTCAACCAAGAGGTTAGAAAAGAAGTAACAGGAGAAGTTGCTTTGGAAAATTCAGAAACCACAATTGGTAATAACTCCACAAGTCCATTAGGAGATTTGTAATCATAGACATTAAAATCAAACTGATACGAGGATATACTGATTGATATCTGAAGGTCAAAAAACCTTACTGTAACCGCTCGAAGCTGGGGACGTGAACTGTGCGAATTCCACTCGACTACTACCGCATCATTGGTGGACACTTACAAGCAACGGCTGAACAAATTGAGCAGGCTTATCAAGATCGTCTTCGTCAAACTCCTCACTCTGAGTACAGTCAAGAAACCCTTGCAGCGAGAAAAGAGTTGCTAGATTTAGCTTATGAGGTGTTATCTGATCCTGAACAACGTAGTGAATATGATGCCAATTATTTACTAAAGGCTTATAATATCACGACTGAGGAAGAAGGGGTGGCGTTACCTCATATTCAAAGGGAAGAAGAAGAGGCGGTCGCGATCGCGCCACAAACGCCCATTCTAGAGATAGAAACGCCAGAACAGCTATTAGGAGCCTTATTAATTCTCTATGAAGTGGGAGAATATGAACGAGTGAGGGATTTAGCGAGGTGGGTTTTAGCCCATCCTGAACGCGCTACATCTTCTCAGGATCATCCCCTTTCTCAATCGATGCAGGCTGATCTGGTTTTAACCTTGGTTTTAGCGCATTGGGAATTAGGGCGAGAATTATGGCGACAAGAACAATATGAAGCAGCTGGGGAGGCGGTGGTTACAGGATATGAACTTTTAGAGGATTGGAATTTATTTCCGAGGCTACGTCAGGAAATGGCGAGTGAGTTAGAGAAACTATCTCCCTATCGTATTTTTGAATTGCTCTCCCAAAGAGATGAAGATGAGGAAAAAGTACGATTAGCCCTGCAACTCCTAGAAACGATGTTAGAAAAACGGGGAGGAATTGATGGGGAAATTCCAGATCGTTCTGGCTTAAATGTGGAGGAATTTCTTCATTTTGTCCAGCAAATTCGTAGCTATTTAACCGCTGCTGAACAAGAAGAACTCTTTACTAAAGAAGCCCAACGCCCCTCGGGAGTAGGAATGTATTTAGCGGCTTGTGCGGCTACTGCTAGAGGATTTGCTTATTTAGAACCGAATTATATTTTTAAGGCAAAACGCTTTTTTAGAAAGTTAGAGCGCGACCATCAACAAGAGAATAGTCAAACTGATGTTAAGTTAGAACAGTCGGTTTGTGCTTTACTTTTAGGAGAAACAGAAACGGCGATTAGTCAGATTGAAAAAAGTCGAGATCAAAGCTCGATCGCGCAAATTCAATCCTATGCTAGTGAAGCGGAAGAAACCCCTGATCTTTTATTAGGACTATGTCGCTATGCAGAAGAATGGTTAGAATCGGTTCTATTTCCCAAGTTTTTAGATTTAAGAGATAAATCGGCATCTCTAAAAGATTATTTTGCTAGTTCCTCAGTCCAAGAAACCCTAGAATCTTATCAAAGCCCTCCCAGTTCTGAGAATGAGGAAACAGAGACTCAGGTTTCGGCGTTACCAGAAAGTTCTTCGGGGGGGTCAGAGTCTTCCCATTCCTCGGAAAGGACAAAACCATCTTTACGGAGACAGCGAAAACGTCGCCCCACTCGTCAGCTTCGTCCCTCAACTCGGGCTTCCCGAATGGTTGCGTTACTGCTCATGGGTGGGGTAGGATTAAGCGCGATCGCGCTGATTTTATTTGGACTCTATCGGGGTGCAACCGCACTTTGGGCAAGTTTATTTCAAGAGGGGGAACGCTTTGAAATCGCCATTGAACTCAACAATCCTCTCCTAGAAATTCCCTCTCCAGACTCTAATAATGAATCCTCTGTAATTTTGGATGAAGCAATTGCAGAAGAAATTGTCCGCGATTGGTTAAGTCATAAAGCCCAAGCCTTTGGCCCCCAATATGAAGAGGAAGCCTTTGAGGATATTTTAACTGATTCTTTACTCTCGCAATGGCAGGATCGTTCCCAGAGCTTAGAAAATAACAACTTCTATCAACAATTTCGCCATAGTGTTCAGATTGAAAGCCTTGCCTTTTCTCCAGATAATCCCAATGAAGGTCAGATTACCGCCGAAGTGCGTGAGGTATCTAATTTTTATCGCGATGGGGAATTGAGTGAGGAAGATTCCTATGATTCCACTTTGAGAGTGCGGTATGATGTAGTGCGCGACGATGAAACATGGCTCATTGACAGAATTGAGGTGATCAGTGATCAGTAACCAGTTGTTGTTTGTCCTTCGTCCTTTGTAAGCTAATGACCAGTTACCAAATAACCAATAACAAATATGGTGAAATTAACGCCTAATGCCAGTTATAGTCTGGCTATTTCTTTGTCTTATCCTAATCAAATCGGGATGTTAGCCAAAATTACTAGCGCGATCGCTGATTGTGGGGGCAATATTGGGGATATCATTCTCGAAAGCCAAACCCTAGATCAAGTTCAACGGCAACTGATCGTTGATGCTTATAGTAGTCAGCAAGGAGAAGACATTTTAGAAGCCCTTCGTCAATTACCACAGGTAGAAATCCTGCAAGCCTTAGATCGCACCTTGGAGTTACATCGTGGGGGAAAACTCCATATTCAAAGTCGCATCCCTGTCAAATCACAATCTGATTTAGCTATGGCTTATACTCCAGGCGTGGGGAGAGTCTGTCGCGCGATCGCGCAAAATCCCGAAAAAGTCTTCTCTCTCACCATTAAGAGTAATACCGTTGCAGTGGTGACTGATGGCAGTGCGGTTTTAGGGTTAGGAAATTTGGGGGCAGCCGGGGCGTTACCCGTCATGGAAGGAAAAGCGATTTTGTTCAAAGAATTTGCTGATCTCGATAGCTTTCCCATTTGTTTAGATACCCAAGACACAGAAGAAATTATTCAGACTGTTAAACACATGGCAACTGTTTTTGGGGGGATTAATCTCGAAGATATTAGCGCACCACGTTGTTTTGAAATTGAACGCCGTTTAAATCAAGAATTAGACATTCCCGTTTTTCATGATGATCAACATGGCACAGCCATTGTGGTGATGGCTGCGTTATTAAATGCCCTGAAACTGGTTAAAAAAGCCCTAGAAGAGGTGAAAATTGTGATTAATGGGGCAGGGGCAGCCGGAATCGCGATCGGGCGATTATTAAAGCAAGCGGGGGCAACTCCAGAGCAAATTATTCTATGCGATTCTAAAGGGATTGTCAGCCAACATAGCCCTCATTTAAGCCCAGAAAAAGCAGAATTTGCTACCAAAGAAAGCGGAAGCCTTGCTGAAGCCATGAAAGATGCAGACATTTTTATCGGTGTCAGTGTGCCAAATATTGTAACCCCAGACATGGTAAGCGCCATGGCAGCTGCGCCCATTATTATGGCAATGTCAAATCCAATTCCAGAAATTCAACCGGAATTAATCTCCGATCAAGTCGCTGTTATGGCAACTGGGCGTAGTGATTATCCTAATCAAATTAATAATGTTTTAGCCTTTCCTGGAATATTTCGGGGAGCCTTAAATTGTCGGGCTTCTAGTATTACTGCTCAAATGTGTTTAAATGCGGCAAGCGCGATCGCGTC
>JBKHER010000131.1:0-7322 GCA_046540715.1 Halothece sp. | reverse complement strand
TGTAGAGATTCATCCTGAAGATAATCGTAAAGGACGAATTTATACCCAGACTCGCCAGGGAGAGGTTTTAGGAATCATTAAACAGCGATCGCAGCCGTTACAAGAGGGAGATGTTTTTCAAACGGATTAAGGTCCTTGGCTGTTGATTTTTTGAGTTCACTGACTGATCAAACTCCTGTCAAGAAATGTAAAGATTTGTTAGAGCAGTGTTAAAGACTGTTTCAAATTGTCCCTAAAATACTCCTAATCTTAGAAAACTGCCCAAAATAGCATGGTAGGATGCCAAAAGTTAGTAATAGTAAGTAGAGGAGATAGACTTTGGTGTTAAGGGTTGCTGTCGTCGGTTCAGGACCGGCTGGTTCTTCCGCAGCGGAAGTATTAGCCAAAGCTGGAATTGAAACCTATCTATTTGAACGAAAACTAGATAACGCAAAACCTTGCGGTGGGGCAATTCCCCTGTGTATGGTCAGTGAGTTTGACCTTCCTCCTGAAATTGTAGATCGGCGGGTGAGAAAAATGAAAATGATCTCCCCGTCTAATGTCACGGTTGATATTAATTTAGAAAGAGAAGACGAATATATTGGCATGTGCCGTCGGGAAGTCATGGACGGCTTTTTAAGAAATCGTGCTGCTAAGTTAGGGGCAAATTTAATTAATGGGACGGTTCATCGTCTCGAATTACCCCAAAGCGATAATGAACCTTATACGATTCATTATGCTGACCACTCTGATGGCAGTGCTGTCGGAACGGCAAAAACCCTACAGGCGGATTTAGTCATTGGGGCGGATGGGGCCAACTCCCGAGTTGCCAAAGCCATTGATGCTGGGGATTATAATTACGCGATCGCGTTTCAAGAGCGCATCCGTATCCCTGAAGACAAAATGGCTTACTATGAAGAACTTGCCGAGATGTATGTGGGAGATGATGTTTCCCCAGACTTCTATGCTTGGGTATTCCCGAAATTTGACCATGTTGCTGTCGGAACCGGCACCATGAAGGTCAATAAAGCAAAAATTAAAGACCTCCAAGCTGGAATCCGCGCCCGTTCTGCCCCCAGAATTGAAGGGGGAGAAATTATTAAAGTAGAAGCCCACCCCATTCCAGAACACCCTCGTCCCCATCGGGTTCGCGGTCGCGTAGCCCTCGTTGGAGATGCCGCTGGAACCGTTACCAAATCCTCTGGAGAAGGCATTTATTTCGCCGCGAAGTCTGCTCGGATGTGCGCGGAAACCATTGTTGAAACCTCCAAAAATGGACAGCGAGTTCCCACAGAAAAAGACCTAAAACAGTATCTCAAACAATGGGATAAACGCTATGGCACCACCTATCTGGTTTTAGACCTACTACAACGAGTCTTCTACCGCTCTGATGCCACTCGCGAAGCCTTTGTGGAAATGTGTTCCGATAAAGATGTGCAACGGATGACCTTTGATAGCTATCTTTACAAAACAGTCACTCCAGGCAATCCTTGGGCACAGATGAAAATTACCGCAAAAACCGTCGGCAGTTTGCTCCGAGGACACGCCCTCGCTCCTTAAAAATATTAAAAGTAATTCCCTTACCAGCATCTAAAATTAGGGTGCTGGTTTTTTTCGTTAGAACCGAACTTCTAACCAACAGTAGAAAGAATTAAACCTGTTAATCTAGAATGCGGTAGCGTGTATTAAAAATAGATTATGATTGACGAACAAAAAGAGCCCATGAATAATGAACAAAATCAACAACCCCAAGAAGAACAGTCTTTAGAAACCGAAGCTCAAGCCAACGTCGCCCAAGAAGCGGAAGTTGTCGCCGAAGAAACTCCCACAGCAGAGGGAGAAGCCCAAAGCACTAGCGATCATGGAGAAAATCAAGCGCAACCAACTAGTGTAGCTAGTACCGAAGAGTTAGAAGCAGAAATCCAAAATCTCAAGCAACAATTAGAACAAGAGGCTCAACAACGGGAAACAGTCAGCGCCCAAGCTAAACGCCTTGCAGCTGACTTTGAAAACTTCCGCCGTCGTAGCGAAACCCAAAAAGAAGAAATTAAGCAGAATGAGAAACGGGAAACGCTAACGAAAATTTTAGAAATTGTTGATAACTTTGAAAGAGCGCGATCGCAGATCAAACCTGAAACCGAAGGCGAAAAAAATATCCATAAAAGTTATCAAGGGCTTTACAAACAACTCGTAGAAACTCTTAAAAGCCTTGGGGTTTCAAAAATGCGTCCCGAAGGTGAACCATTTGATCCCTACTATCATGAAGCGATGCTACGAGAACCCAGTAATGAGCATCCTGAAGGAACGGTGATTGAAGAATTAAGAGCGGGCTATATGCTAGAGAATACCGTTCTTCGCCATGCTATGGTCAAAGTGGCAGCAGCTCCAGAGCCTTCAGAAGAAGACAATGAAAGCAGTGAGGAAAATAACAACGAACAGCAGCCAGCATAAGTAAAATTAATCATAATACTTCTGCTAGGTTAAAGAGATATTCGGGGAAAACTCTTAATAACTAACCTTAATCATAATTACTAGCAGATAAAAAGCTCTCTCAAATAAGTTATGGGAAAAGTTATTGGCATTGACCTTGGCACAACAAATAGTTGCATTGCCATTTTAGAAGGAAGTAAACCAATTGTTATTGGTAATTCAGAAGGGGAAAGAACGACTCCTAGTCTTGTTGCCTTTACCAAAGAACAGGAACGGCTAGTGGGTCAACTCGCAAAGCGTCAAGCCGTAACTAATGCTGAAAATACCATCTACAGCATGAAACGGTTTATTGGGCGACGCTGGGAAGACACTGAAATTGAACGTGAGCGCGTTTCTTATACTTGTGTCCCTGGACGCGATCAAACCGTTGATGTCAAAAGTTGGGGCAAACAATATACGCCCCAAGAAATCTCAGCGATGATTCTGCAAAAGCTGAAAGCAGATGCTGAAAATTATCTTAACGAAGAAGTAACGGAGGCTGTGATTACAGTTCCGGCGTATTTCACCGATGCTCAACGTCAAGCCACTAAAGATGCTGGCACAATTGCCGGTCTAGAAGTGCTGCGAATTATTAATGAACCGACTGCTGCCGCCCTTGCTTTTGGCTTAGATAAGCAAGAAGAAAAGCAATATATTTTAGTCTTTGACTTAGGTGGAGGCACATTAGATGTTTCTATTTTACAACTCGGAGATGGGGTCTTTGAAGTTAAAGCAACCGCAGGGAATAATCATCTCGGGGGCGATGACTTTGATAATGTCATTGTGGAATGGATGCTCTATAGGTTTCAAGAAAAAGAGGGAATTGATCTTAGAAAAGACAAAATGGCAATGCAACGGTTACGAGAAGCTGCGGAACGGGCAAAGATTGAGCTATCTAGTCGTCCCAGCACGGTGATCAATTTACCCTTTATTACCGCTTTTAGTAAAGGAGAAGGGGAAATTGGGCCCAAGCACCTCAAACTTGAATTAAGTCGATCTAAATTTGACGAACTATCTCGGGATTTAGTGAAAGCAGGGATTGAACCTCTCAAACAGGCGATTGATGATTCAGGTTTGAAAGTCGATGAAATTGATCGGATTCTTTTAGTGGGGGGATCAAGTCGAATGCCCTCAATTCGCGAGGGCTTAAAGGCATTTTTTCAGGGCAAAGAACCTGATCGTTCTATTAATCCTGATGAAGCCGTCGCCTTAGGAGCTGCCATTCAAGGAGGAGTCTTAGCCCATGAAGAAGAAGTTGACGATATTCTTCTGCTTGATGTCACGCCGCTTTCTCTGGGGATTGAAACCCTAGGAGAAGTGTTTACAAAAGTCATTGAACGGAATACCACGGTTCCCACTAGCAAATCACAAGTTTTTTCCACCGCCAGTGATGGGCAGACTTCTGTGGAAATTCATGTGCTACAAGGGGAACGGGCTATGGCAACGGATAATAAAACCCTTGGGAAATTTCTTTTAACCGGGATTCCTGCTGCCCCAAGAGGCGTTCCCCAAATTGAGGTTAGCTTTGAGATTGATGTTAATGGTATTTTAAAAGTTTCTGCTGAAGATAAAGGAACAGGAAGAGAACAGAGTATCATCATTAAAGAAACCGGTGGTCTTTCCCAAAAAGAAATTGAGCGGATGCAAAAAGAAGCTGAACAATACGCTGAGGAAGATCGCAAGCGGATGCAACGAGTTGAACTCAGCAATCAAGCAGATGGCTTGTTCTACAGTCATGCAACCACCCTTAAAGATAATGAGGGCTTAATTCCGAAAAGATTGAAAACCGTTGCCGAACAGAAAAAACAACAACTGGTGAAAGTCTTAGAAGATCCGCAAGTTAAGTTAGAGGTGATTCGCACTCGCTTAGAAGATTATCGACAAGCGGTTTTAACCATGGGAACTGAAGTGTATAGTCATGGTAGTAGTCGTCAAGATCAGACTTCGGCTCAGGATCGAGGCTATGAAACTGTTGGCGAAGAAGACATCACTAGAGAAGTGACAGCGAAAAAAGACACCTCTTCCCAATCATCTACGAGTCAACAAACGACTGAAACTGGATCAGCGCAAGACCTAGAAGAAGTTTTTGGAACCTACAATGAAAACACAGAACAATCAGAAGTTGTCAACAGTGGTAAGGATGAGATAAATTTAGAGGATACGAGTAGGGATAAACAAACCCAATTTGATATTGAGGAAGAAGACTTTAATCCTTTTGAAGAGTGGGATAATGAAGAAGACCTCTCAACAGATGATTACGAAGCTGTAGAATGATAAGGGTTAAGATAATAACAATTGAAGCCTTCGGTGAGGCTTGCTACCCTCAAAAGAAGAGTCAATTATTGTCATCAGATTCACGCTAAATACTAAACGACTGCTTTATGGCTGCCGATTATTACCAACTCCTAGGAGTCTCCCGCGACGCAAGTAAGGAAGATATTAAACGTGCTTATCGCCGTCTAGCACGACAATATCACCCTGATGTTAATAAAGAAGAAGGGGCGGAAGAACGATTTAAAGAGATTAACCGCGCCTATGAAGTTCTCTCGGAACCAGAAACTCGCGCTCGTTATGACCGCTTTGGTGAAGCTGGAGTCAGTTCTGGAGCTGCTAGTGGGGGGGCGAGTTACCAAGATTTTGCCACAGATATGGGTGGCTTTGCTGATATCTTTGAAACCATCTTTAGTGGCTTTGGCGGTATGGGAACCGGTGCTTCCACTCGCCAAAGAACCGGTCCGGTCCGAGGAGATGATTTACGCCTTGACCTGAAAATTGATTTTCAAGAAGCGGTGTTTGGTGGGGAAAAAGAAATTCAGATTCCTCACTTAGAAACTTGTCAAACCTGTGATGGCAGTGGCGCTAAACCTGGAACAGGGGCAACCACCTGCTCCACTTGTAGTGGTAGTGGTCAAGTTAGACGCGCGACTCGTACCCCTTTTGGCAGCTTTGCTCAAGTTTCGGTTTGTCCCACTTGTAATGGTCAAGGGCGCGTCATTGAAGAAAAATGCGAAACCTGCGGGGGAGAAGGTCGCCTGAGAGAACGTAAAAAGCTCAAAATTACGATCCCGCAAGGGGTTGATAATGGTACGCGCTTACGAGTATCAGGGGAAGGCGATGCTGGTTTACGTGGCGGTTCCACGGGTGATTTGTATGTTTATTTGACGATCGCGCCTCACCCTGAATTTAAGCGTGATGGTCTAAATATTCACTCAGAAATTACCGTTAGCTATCTACAAGCCATTCTCGGCTGTCGGGTTAAAGTCAATACGGTTGATGGGGAAGAAGACCTGAATATTCCTGCTGGCACTCAACCCGATACGGTGTTAACCCTTGAAAATAAAGGCGTTCCCAAGTTAGGAAATCCAGTGAGTCGCGGAGATCATTTGATTAAGGTTCATGTAGAAATTCCCACGCGCTTGAATGCTGAGGAGCGAGAGTTGCTGGAAAAACTCGCTAAAATTAAAGGAGAAAATACTGGTAAGGGTGGCTTAGAAGGATTCTTAGGACGGGTGTTTGGCGGATGAGTCAGTCAGTGTCTAAAACAAGTTCCCAATCGGTTCCTGACGCACAATTAGACTTGCGGGGAACGCCCTGTCCGATTAATTTTGTTCGCACCAAGCTCCGTTTAGAACAAATGGAGACGGGAACCTTATTAGAAGTCTGGCTAGACCCTGGAGAACCGATTGAGCAAGTGCCCGATAGTCTAAAAATGGAGGGTTATCCTATAGAAACCCTTGAGGATCGTGGGGATTTCTTTGCCTTGCAGGTGCGTCGCTGATGGTGACTTCAGAGCAGCTGATTGGCACAGTGGTGGCGGTACAGGCAAATTTTTATTGGGTGCAGTTAGAGCTTGACAATATTCGCTTATTGTGTACTCGCCGATCGCGCTTGAAGAAAATTGGGCAAAAAGTGATGGTCGGCGATCGCGTTTTCGTGGCTGAACCCGATTGGGAAGATAAACGAGGGGTGATTACTGATGTTTTGTCCCGAAAAACGGAACTGGATCGCCCCCCTGTGGCAAATGCCAATCAATTAGTGTTACTGTTTGCCCTAGCCCAACCGCCCCTTGATCCCATGCAGTTGAGTCGCTTCTTAGTGAAGGGAGAATCAACGGGAATTGACTTATGTTTAGCTTTGAATAAGCAAGATTTAGTCACCACCGAAGAACAAAAATCATGGCAAAAACGCCTGCAAAATTGGGGCTATGACCCTTTTTTGATTAGCGTAGAAACGGGAGAAGGGTTAGATCCCCTCAAACAACAATTAAAGGATAAAATTACGATTCTTGCTGGTCCCTCGGGAGTGGGAAAGTCCAGTTTAATTAATCATCTCATTCCCCAAGCCCAGTTACGAGTCACTGCTGTGTCTGGAAAGCTAAAACGAGGACGACATACCACCCGTCATGTGGAGTTATTTTCTCTCCCTGAAGGGGGCTTATTAGCGGATACTCCTGGCTTTAATCAGCCTGATCTCAACTGTGATCCTTTAAAATTAGCTTCCTATTTTCCTGAAGCAAGAGAACGGCTTTCCCAAGATCAGTGTCAGTTTAGTGACTGTTTACATCGCGATGAACCGAATTGTGTGGTGCGTGGATACTGGGAAAGGTATGAACATTATTTAGAATTTCTCGAAAGCGCGATCGCGCAGACAACCGAAAAAGAACAAACGACTGATGCAGAAGATAGTTTAAAAGTCAAAAGCAAACGGGCGGGAAAAAGCCATTACGAACCACGTTTAGAACCGAAAAAATATCGACGCGGTTCGAGACGACAGCAAAATCAAGATTTACAAGAATGGTGTAAAGACATTGACGAGAGTTAAAGATGATCACTTTTGATCACGGCTATTTCATTCCTAAAAATTCTTATTATTCT
>JBKHER010000130.1:0-7411 GCA_046540715.1 Halothece sp. | reverse complement strand
GAAAGGGGGGAACAATGGGTTGGTGTGTAGCACTAATTCTTAAAAATGGTATTACCACACTTTTTTTGTTTTCCCCCAAACTTCCCGATTTCAATACATTTAACTTGGTGATCTATAGCGCAATAATCTTAAAATGTATTCTCTAATACAGAAAAATTAAGCAAAAACATACAGAATTTGGGCGATTACGATGATTAAATTGAATAAATACAGTAAATAGCCACTTGACTTTTTTACAGATCAAGGCTTTGTTGTCTAACCTTGGATTTACCGATAATGAGGGAAATTTCAGTAATGATGTCTCAAACCAAATCAAAGCAGGATGCTGGCTCTAAAAAGCCTTCCCTGTGGCAATCACCTTTATTTGAACCTTTCCGAGTGATCGCTCGCTCCTTTTCACCTTACTGGCTTGCCTGTATCCCCTTGGCAGCTATTATTGTGGTTGTATGGGATGCAGCGGCTCATGCTCAAGATTTTGATAGCCCCGACAGTATTGAAGAACTAAGAGCCGTTCTAGATTCAATTTTTCTCCTCTTTGCCTCCGTTCTCGTCATTTTCATGAACGCAGGCTTTGGCATGCTCGAAACAGGCTTCTGTCGTCAGAAAAATGCGGTTAACATTCTCTCTAAAAACTTAATTGTTTTTGCGGTAGCAACCATTGCTTATTGGGCAATTGGGTTTGCCTTTATGTATGGGGAGGGTAACCCGTTTATTGGTCTCTCAGGGTTCTTCTTTAGCAATGACCCTGCTCCCTATGGCGACCCAGAATATCCGGAAGGGGTTCCCGTTGCCATTTCCTTCTTATTCCAAGTTGCTTTTGCTGCTACGGCAGCGACGATTGTATCTGGGGCAGTTGCCGAACGGGTTAAATTTAGTTCTTTCCTAATTTTTAGTTTCTTACTGGTTGCAATTTCTTATCCCATTACTGGCCATTGGTACTGGGATGGCGGTTGGCTTGCTGATGTTGGCTTCAACGATTTTGCTGGCTCTACCATTGTCCACTCTGTCGGCGGCTGGGCCGCTTTAGTTGGAGCATTCTTGATTGGTCCCCGCACCGGTAAATATCGGGAAGATGGTGGCAGTAATGCGATTCCAGGTCATAATATGAGTCTGGCTACCCTCGGTTGCTTGATTTTGTGGATTGGCTGGTTTGGCTTTAACCCTGGTTCAGAGTTAGCAGCAACGGCAAATGTGCCTTATATTGCTCTGACTACCAACTTATCCGCAGCAGCTGGGGCAGTTACCGCAACTGCTACCTCTTGGATCAGAGATAAAAAGCCAGATATCTCTATGATTATTAATGGCATTCTGGCTGGCTTAGTCGGCATTACCGCAGGCTGTGCTTCAGTTAATTATATTTCGGCAATTGTTATCGGTGCTATTGCTGGAGTGCTTGTCGTTTTCTCCGTTAGCTTCTTCGATAAAATGAAAGTTGATGATCCTGTCGGTGCAATTTCTGTTCACCTTGTTTGCGGTGTTTGGGGAACGCTTGCTGTGGGAATCTTTGATGGTGATACCGGTATTGGAGCGCAAATTATTGGCATTGTTGCCATTGGCGCTTTCACCGTTATCTACAGTGCTATTGTCTGGGGAATCTTAAAAGCCCTCTTTGGGATTCGCGTTAGTCCAGAAGAAGAAATCCAAGGACTAGATATTGGTGAACACGGGATGGAAGCCTACAGTGGTTTTGTCAAAGAAGCTGATGTGTTAACTGGCGGTTACTCTACTTCCATAAGTGCTAAAGGTGAGGAGTTTCCTCGCGGCTCAGAAGGCTAATCATAATCAACTTAAGTTAATATACGATAGGCAGGCACTTGCCTGCTTTTTTCTTTGTTTAATTCAGCAAGCAGGTTTTCACTTATGACTACTGCAACGACTTCCCGCCGTTACCACATTACAACGTTTGGCTGTCAGATGAATAAGGCTGACTCGGAACGCATGGCGGGTATTTTAGAGGCTATGGGGTATGAAGCAGAAGATGACCCTAATTTAGCTGATTTAATCGTTTATAATACTTGCACGATTCGCGATAATGCCGAGCAAAAGGTTTATTCCTATTTAGGACGACAGGCGAAACGGAAACAATGCTCGGGAGATGTAACATTAGTGATTGCTGGCTGTGTGGCGCAACAAGAAGGGGAAAAGTTATTACGGCGCGTTCCCGAATTAGATTTGGTAATGGGGCCACAGCACGCTAATCGGTTGGGGGATT
Source organism: Halothece sp. (assembly GCA_046540715.1). Lineage (GTDB taxonomy): Bacteria > Cyanobacteriota > Cyanobacteriia > Cyanobacteriales > Rubidibacteraceae > Halothece. The sequence goes on along the minus strand of JBKHER010000130.1, from coordinate 5,199 downwards.
TGTTAGAACAGGTGCAGGAAGGGAATCAGGTGGTTGCCACCGAACCCATCTATATCATGGAAGATATCACGAAACCCCGACGGGATAGCAGTATTAGTGCTTGGGTCAATGTGATTTATGGCTGTAATGAACGGTGTAGCTATTGTGTGGTTCCCAATGTGCGCGGTGTGGAACAGTCTCGCACGCCAGAAGCGATTCGGAATGAAATGGAAATTTTAGGGGAACAGGGTTATAAGGAAGTAACGCTGTTAGGACAAAATATTGATGCTTATGGGCGGGATTTACCGGGTTCTACCCCAGAAGGACGTAATAAGCATACTTTGACCGATTTGCTTTACTATGTCCATGATGTGCCTGGAATTGAGCGCATTCGCTTTGCTACCAGTCATCCCCGATATTTTACCGAACGGCTGATTCGAGCTTGTGCAGAATTACCAAAGGTTTGTGAGCATTTTCATATTCCGTTTCAGTCTGGGGATAATGAGATCCTGAAGGCAATGTCTCGTGGTTATACTCACCAGAAATATCGGCGGATTATTGATCAGGTGCGCCACTATATCCCAGATGCGGCAATTAGTGCCGATGCCATTGTGGGCTTTCCTGGGGAAACGGAAGAACAGTTTCAGAATACCTTGCAGTTAGTGGAGGATCTTGAGTTTGATCAGTTGAATACGGCGGCTTATTCTCCTCGCCCCGGAACTCCCTCTGCAAAATGGGACAATCAACTCAGCGAAGAGGTAAAAAGTGATCGCCTGCAGCGACTGAATCATTTAGTTTCTACTAAGGCAGCCGCGCGATCGCGCCGTTATCTCAATCGTACTGAACAAGTCTTAGTGGAAGGAGAAAACCCGAAAGATTCTTCCCAAGTGATGGGGCGCACCCGTACCAACCGTTTAACCTTCTTTGCTGGCGATATTGAGCAGTTAAAAGGACAACAGGTTCCTGTCAAAATTACTGATGTAAGAGCCTTTAGTCTCACAGGAGAAATGAGGGTTCCTATGCCTGCAAGATAGCTTCTTCTTGGAGAAACTGAACAACTTTGGTTTTGATTTGTTCAGAAGCACAGGCGATGGCATCATGTCCACAGTTCTCTAAAATTTCTAAACGGGAATTCGGTAGAGATTGCTGCAGTTTTTCGCCGTGATGGAGAGGAAACCAGCGATCGCTGTCTCCCCAGAGAATTAAAGCGGGACACTGGATATTAGGGAGATTGTCATGAACATAGCTGATTAAATTCGGTTGTTTTTGCTCTAGATATTGAATTTCCCGCGCTGCCTGTTGTAGGGTTTGGGTAAAGTGCGCGATCGCGCCCATATTCTCAATAAAGGGATAAGTGAGAGCATAAACATCTTCATAGGTAACTAGATCAGGACTGGTTACCACATCTCGGCGAGCATACCGAACCACCTCTCGCACCACGGGGGCTAAGGGCTTCACTAAACGAGAGTGATCAATCCCTTTAACTAAATCTAAAGGAACACCTGCTAACCAGCGCATTCCAGCACTCGGTAATTCTTGCGGAAAGATCGCCGCATTAATCAAGACTAAACGGGCAAAGTATTGAGGATAATCAATGGTAGCAGCCAGAGAAACCAGCCCTCCCAAAGATTGAGCAATTACGGTTGCAGGTTCATCACACAACTCCTCAATAACTTGCGGTAATTCCTGCTGTAACTGAGTAATCTCCCATTGTTCAGGTTTATCAGAAAAACCATGCCCCGTAAAATCAAAAGCAATCACGCGATAATTCTTCGCTAAAATCGGAATCAGTCGTCGCCAACTATAACTCCAACTTCCAATCCCATGTAAAAAAATAATCGGTTTGCCAGCCCCAATTTCACCATAAGCTAGATGATGGATTGCCCCCTTTGGACTCCGAACTGGCAACATTTTTTGTCCTTCAGGAAATGTCCTTTGCCACCATTGTTCCATGATCTTCACCCTCCCTCAAAGAGATAGCTAACCAATTGATTACTGACTTTCTAGTCGTAAATTAAATATAACAAATAACTCCAACCCTAGGAAAATCTTAACCCTTTCCTAAAGAAAATATAACCTCTAGATAATACTTAAGATAAGATTGCAATTTGGAGAGTTGATAATGTCAAAATTTTTATTTATAAGTGATCTTGATAATACATTAATTGGAGACGATCAAAGCCTCGAAAATCTCAATCAAAAACTACAGCGAATTCGAGAAAAAAAAGGCATAGAAATTGTCTATGCTACAGGGCGATCGCTGTTTTTATATCAGCAATTAAGCCAACAAAAACCCTTACTCTCCCCAGATGCACTGATTGCCTCAGTAGGAACAGAAATCTATCTTAATCCTGAAACTGAAGCCATGGATCAAGACTGGGAAAATTATCTATCACAAAACTGGTATCCCAATAAAATTTTAGAAATTACGAAAGAGTTTTCTGAATTAATTCCCCAACCTGACTTTGAACAAGGACAATTTAAAGTTAGTTTTAATCTTTCTTCACAGGCGTTACAAGATATTGTGAATCCTCTTAAGCAAGCCTTTAAGGAAGCGAATCTAGATGTCAAACTCATTTATAGTGGGGAAAAAGACTTAGACATTATTCCCCAAAAAGCTGATAAAGGATTAGCCGTGCAGTTTTTACAAAGGAAATTTAAAATTAGTGATGAAAAAACCATTGTCTGCGGCGATTCAGGAAATGATATTGCTCTTTTTGAAACAGGAAATCCGAAAGGAATTTTAGTGGGAAATGCTCAAGCTGAACTCAAACAATGGTATCAAAACAATGCCACCGAATCTCATTACTTAGCTCAAGAAAATTATGCAGCAGGAATTATCGAAGGGTTAGAATACTTTAAACTAATTGAATAAAATTCTATAGGTAAACAGTAACCAGTAATCATTGACAAATAACAAATAACAAATGTCTATGAACGAGCCCTTAATTGAACTCAAAGGAATTTCTAAGAAATTTGATGAAACTGTCATTCTCGATGAAATTGATCTCACCGTTTATGATGGAGAAGCCCTAGTCATTATTGGCCCCTCAGGAACAGGAAAATCAACAATATTGAGAATTATTGCAGGCTTACTTGCTCCTGATAGTGGGGAGATTTATATTAAAGGAGAGAAAAGAGAAGGCTTAATTGAAGATCATAAAGACAGCATTCATATTGGAATGGTTTTTCAACAAGCTGCTTTGTTTGACTCTTTAACCGTGGATGAAAATGTTGGCTTTTTTCTCTATCAAAACACCAACCTACCTCGAAAAAAAATTCGGAAATTAGTAGAAGAAAACCTAGAAATGGTGGGTTTACCCGGAACTGCTGATCTGGCCCCGGACCAACTTTCTGGGGGGATGAAAAAACGAGTTAGCTTTGCTAGGGCAATTATGTCTGATCCTGATAATCCTGATAGTTGCCCAGCTACTATTTTATATGACGAACCGACAGCAGGGCTAGATCCCATCGCTTCCACCGTTATTGAAGACTTAGTGCGACGATTACAAGGAAAAAACACAGGATGTGGCACGTATGTTATGGTAAGTCACCAAGATAGCACGATTCGTCGGACTGCTGATCGGGTCATTTTTCTTTATGGCGGGAAAGTGCAATGGGAAGGAAAAGTTGATGAAATTGATACCACGGATCATCCCATGATCCGACAATTTTTTAGTGCCAGTGTTGAGGGGCCAATTCGAGTAATTGAAAGTTAAATCATTGACAAGTTATCATTAACAATTAATAATTAAACAGACCTAAAGGGTCGCTACTACAGTTAAATAAAAAAGGATTTAAAGATGCGATCGCGTACTGTTCGAGAAGGCTCTGTTGGCTTATTAATTATAGCTGGATTCCTATTATTTGGCGGAATTTTTATCTGGCTAAGAGGATTTAGATTAGGACAAGATAGTTATAAAATTACTGCTACTTTTACCAACGCCAATCGCGTAATTGCTGGTTCACCGGTTCGCTATCGAGGAGTGAAAGTAGGAGAAGTGGAAAGAATTGAACCCCAAGCTAATGGTGTTGCTGTTATCATTCAAATTGATCGGGTTAATCTGAGTCTTCCTCGACAAGGATTACTGATAGAAGCCAACCAATCAGGGTTAGTGGGAGAGACTTCCATTGATATTATTCCTGAGACGGAACTTGCCTCTGAACAAGCTGAAATTAGCCCGATTAGCGAGGATTGTGACTCAACAATTGTGGTGTGCGAAAATGATACGGTAGAAGGAGAAGTGGGAGCGAGTATAGATGTTTTAATTCGTAATGCTTCCGAAGCCACAGAATTAATTAGTGATCCCGAATTATTTGAAGAAATCAAACAACTTGCCGCTAGTAGTACCGAAGCAGCTGAGAGTATTGCGGAAGTCGGTCGAGAAGTATCAGATATTTCAGGAACAGTGACCCGACAATTAGAGATTTTGACTGCTACCACCGAAGAAACTGGGGAAGAAGTAGCCCTTACTGCAACAGAAACTCAAGCGTTAATTCGGAATCTTAACAGTGTGGTTTTAAGGAATCAGGACAATGTGGAAAAAACGCTATCTGAAACCGAAGCCCTAGTGGGAAATTTAAATCGCATTGTTGTCGCCAATGAAGATAATATCGACACAACCCTTTCTGAAATTAGTCAAACCAGTCAAGAATTAAATCAGGTGATGCAAACCCTAGCACCTGCTCTAGAAAAAACTGATACGGAACAGTTAATCACTAATTTAGAAACCTTAACCACTAATGCAGCAGAAACCTCAGAAAATCTTAATAATGCTTCGGAAGCTCTGAGTAGTTCTGAAAACTTACTTCTCCTCCAACAAACCCTCGACTCTGCTAGAGCAACCTTTGAAAATACCCAGAAAATTAGTTCTGATCTTGATGAATTAACTGGAGACCCTGAATTTAGACGTAATTTAGAAAAATTAATCGAAGGCTTAAGTGATCTCCTTTCCTCCACGCAACAATTAGAGCAACAATTAGTCGTGGCGGAGAGGAAAAAACAACTCGAAGCAAAAGAAAATTAATAACATTTTAGCAATTATATTTGTTATGCCTTGTTTGTCTTTCGTCCTTTGTTATTTGCAATCTCAGATGCAATGACCAATGTGAAAAAAATCCTCCCACTCAGGGAGGAACATCAACTTTACTGCAATTAATTTATTGATCTAATATGAAATGGAACTGTGTATGCTACATACCGATCCCCCCTTGCCCCCC
>JBKHER010000129.1:0-7428 GCA_046540715.1 Halothece sp. | reverse complement strand
AAAGATTCTTCCCCTAAATCGCACCAATGTTCTATTCGTAACGGTAACCAATAATCAAGCAAACATTGATCCATTTGATAGAATGTTTACGCTTCTCGTAATACATAACCCACCCCGCGAACAGTTTGAATTAGTCGTTTGTGTCCTTCTTTTTCAAGTTTCAGGCGCAAATAGCGGATATAAACTTCAATCACATTCGACTCGCCACCGTGATTATCTTCCCACACATTTTCTAAAATTTGCTCCCGAGTGAGAACTTCTCCAGGGTGAGACATTAAATATTTGAGGAGATCAAATTCCTTGACCGTCAGTTCAATTTTTTTTCCATTACAGTAAACACAACGGTGAGATAAATCTAAAACTAAATCACTAAAATGCAGTTGTTCGGGAGTGGTGGTCGAGGGTTGGAGATACAGCTTGATTAACTCTAGAAATGGCTCTGTTTTATAGGGAAGTAGGGTATAATCATCAGCACCGGCTTCTAGACAAGCCACGCGATCGCGCAACTCATCTTGACTCATAAAGAGCAAAATCAACACCGGGTTATTATTCCCTCGCAATTGGCGGCACAGCTTTAAACCTTTTTCCCCAAATTGCGCTTGATCGATCACCACCAGCGATGGCTGTAACTCTTGAAAATAGGGTTCTCCTTGTTCAGGGCTAGAAGCCACAGTTACCGTATAACCGGCATGAGTTAAATCCAAATTCACCTGTTGAGCAAGGTAAGGATCATTTTCAATGAGTAAAACCGACATGGCAGAAACTCTCCAGAAGCAATTAACTTCTAAGGTAGCTCGACCGAAGTCGGTTTGGCGATATGAGGGAGTCCCCAGCCTAGTTTTTCCCGTAACACACGGAAAAATTCAGGGCGTTGAAGCCGAATAAAATGTGCTGAGTAGTTAGCCTTAGCAATATGAACCACATCCTTCGGTTGCACATAACAGCCTCCATTGCCATCAACCACCATGACTAGCTGATGTTCATCACTAGCAGAATGAATCGTAATCGGTTCTCGCTCGGAAAACACTAACGCCCGTGAGGCGAGGGAATGGGGACAAATAGGAGCTAATTGCAAAACAGGAACATCAGGCGTTACCACCGGACCCCCAGAACTGAGAGAATAAGCGGTAGAACCCGTCGGGGTAGAAACAATAATGCCATCAGCAGCAATATCTACAGGCGCGTGATGTCCAACAGTAATTTCAAAATGGCACATACTGGTCATCGGTTCACGATGCAGGACCATTTCATTCAAGCATAAAGCCTCCCACTGTAAACGCTCCTCTCGCATGACTTTCACAGTGATCATGGAGCGTTCTTCCAGATGGTAGTTTCCCGCTAACACTTGTTCGAGGGCGGAATCAAGCTGATTAACATAAGTTTCGGTTAAAAAGCCCATGTGTCCCGTATTAACCGTTAATAAGGGAATATTATAGGGAGCTAACTGGCGGAAAGCAGATAAAACCGTTCCATCTCCCCCCAGCACTAAGCAAAACTTCAGGGTTTCATCAAACCCGGGCGGGGTCAACTTATCCATAGGAGTATGGCAAACAGGACTTTCAGGGCCGGAATAGCCTAAGAGACCTCCCACTCCCGTGGCAAGTACCACCTCCCATCCTTCCTGCTGCAGTTTCTCTTGGACTTGGCGAGCAGTTTCGTCAGCAACTGGTTTATTATCGTTATAAATGATGCCTATTTTCGGCACGACTACTAATCCGTTTGTAGAGTTTTATTATGAATGTCAGAATGTTCTTTTGATTGTATCGTAAGGGAAGTTACTCCATTAAGACTGAGACTTAAAGGGAGTTTTCTTTTTCTTACTTTTTTCTTTTTCGTAATTAATCTCTTTTAATTTCTTCATAATCCGTGAAAAGTATTCTTTTAAGTAGGTTTCAAGGGTGGTCATTTCATTCGGGTTAAATCCAAAGGTATCATAAACTTTTGTCATCTCAGCATCAAAGGGTTTCCCACTCACTAACACATTGGCAAACATCAAGCGGTCAGAGGCATTACGAGTCCATTGGAAAAATCGCAGCGCTCGTGATAAAAATTTTAATAATCTCATGGGGAGGCGAGAAATTTTAGCGTCTTTTCCTGAAAGCTGTTCACAAAGGTTAATAATTTCGTCAGCGGTCCAAGCCCGTGATCCAGCAAGGGGAAATGTCCGTTTTTTAGTTTCAGGCACTTCTAAAGCGCGTACCCCAAATTTAGCAATGTCTAAGGTATCCATATAAGCAATGGGGGTACTTTCTCCTGTCACCCACACTGCTTGGTTATCTAAAATCGGAATCGCATATTGAGGAATTAATCCCTGCATAAAGCCACAGGGCTTGAGGATCGTGTAATTTAGGTCAGCGTCTTTTAAGAACTGTTCTGTACAGCGTTTAATGTCCATTAAGGGGACATCGGGGTACGCTTCAGCATTGAGAATGGAGAAGAAAATATAGCGTTCTACTCCGGTGGTTTCACAGGCTTGGATGAGATTGACTTTTCCATCCCAGTCAACATCTTTAATGGTGAGTCCATCAGTGGGACGGGCGGTGGCAGCATCAATAACGGCTTCTATCCCTTCCAAAGTACGGGGTAAGGTATCAGGCTGACACAAATCCCCTTTAACCAGAGTTGCTCCCCATTCTTTAAGAAATGTTGCTTTTCTGGGGTTTCTGACCAAACATCGGACTTGATGACCTTCTTCTAGGGCTTGACGGACGATCTGTCTTCCTAGCGTTCCTGTTGCCCCAACGACTAATATATCCATCTAATAAATATGAGAGTATCTTAAACTTTCTATAAGATTCTATCAAAAAGTGTTGCTTTTTAGATGATCGGGTCTCAGTGCTATTGACTCTCTACTTAGATTGATTTTTCCAGAACACTGGTAAGATAATAAATGTTTACAAATTGCAATTGTACCCAAGCAATTACTCAATTCACAATAGTCTATGATCGATTTACCTAGTCTCTCCATTGACCCCATGGGAATCCGTTATGGAGCTAGTAAGTTATTCCAAATCCTCGTTCCTCTCACCAGTTATATGGTATTACGGGATTTATTTTTAAAGAAACTGGTATTGCGAGAAGCAATTGTCGGTAAAATTAATCAAATTCTTCCTAAAAATGAGTTTTTTGAGCAATTTCGCGCTGATTTGCCGAAAATTTTTGATCAAACTGTAGGCTTTCTCTCTTGGAAAGTCGGATGTGATTTAGGATTCTTTTTAATTGTCACTGGTTTGGGCCCTTGGGAAAGAGCCTTTACTTGGTCGGGCTTACTTCCCTATACCCTTGCTCAATACTTCGTCTATTTTCTCATTGGACGGCGGATGTTAGTCGATGGACAATTAAACCCTTTTAGTGAAAATCCTCCTGCTACCGAAACCCCTGATCCTCGCTCTTGGTGGAAAAAATTCCTCTCGAAATATCTCCATGAAGACTTGAATACGACTAATGAATATGTACCCCTGCGACAAGTGTTTCTAAAGCCGTTTGTAGATTATGGGGGCTTAGTTTTAAGTTGGTCGCTTTACAATGTCGGAATTTTCTTTTTCCAGTCTGGCGAAATGAATTTAGCCCCAGTGGTAGGGTTTGCCTTTTTCCAGATGCTAACCTTTTATTTAGTGAATACTTATGGTTATGTGATTGGCTATAACGTTGGAGAATTAATTGATCAGGCAATTTCGGCTCTAGAAGAACGTTTTTCGGGTTGGAAACGACAACAAGCCCGTTTACTAAATAACTCTTCTCAAGACAACAGTGGAGTATCCTTAAAGCTGTATCAATTAACCGAGCAGATTAAGTCAGCATGGCAAAATGTGAAGTATGGTTACTTATGGCAGTTACAAGTTTTCTTCGGTCAATATGGAATTGGTCGAAAATGGATCTTGACAACGGTGGGGGGCGTTTTTGCTGTGGTTTTGATTGCTCCCAGTTTTTCTGATGTTATGTTTGCAGTTGGAGGAAATGTTAGTGATCTGTGGTTTGATCAGATGGGAAAAGTTGATGAAGTGCAAGTTGCCCAAATTGAACCGGCCATAGAAAATTCCATGAACCTCCCCAATTCAGAAGTAGTCATTTCCCGATTTCCAGAATTTTGGCAGGCGTTGTATATTCCAGAAACTCAATTCGATAATATTGCTTTAGATGAGGAGGTGTCTTCCTCGCTCAAAACAGTCGAAACAGATACGAATAGTTAGGAAAATTATTAGTTATGCAAAGTTGCCGAAGAGGAGTTTTTATCTCTATTCTCGGAGTTTCAGTGTCATTACTGGTTTTATTTACGGTTGCAATTATTTTTTGGCTGGTTTTCTCGCTGCTACCCAGTGAGGCGATCGCGAGTGAATCAGCTTCTAGAGAGCAACCGCAAGCCGTCAGTAAGCAACACAGTAGTGTGGGCAATTTAGAAAATGATGTTCTCTACTATATTGTGGTGGATCGCTTTTATGATGCTGACCCCCGAAATAATGTTCCTGAGTTTGCCTTTGAGGAAGATTCCTCAGATCCCCAAAAGCAGGTTTATAACGAAATGAATAAACTCTTGCTTCGGCATACTTACGATCCCAGCCATCGCTATATGGGAATGTATTGGGGAGGCGATCTGCAAGGGGTGATTGAACGGTTAGATTATCTCCAAGATTTAGGCGTAACAAAACTGGTGCTTTCCCCAATTCAGGATAATTCTAATGGCTTGTTCTATCATCCTGATATTAAAACTTATCTTTATCGAGAGAAAAATGAAACGGTAGAAGATGATTTTTACCGCCATCTTTCTACGCCCTATCATGGCTATTGGACAAAAGATTGGTTTGAAATAGATGAGCATTTTCGTTCCCCTGATGATCAAGGGCGCGATCGCTATCGGGTATTTCGAGAACTCCTGAATGAGGCGGGAAAACGCGGTATCGGGATTATTTTAGATTTAACCATGAATCAAACCGCACCTGGACATACTTCCACAGAACCCCCAAATTTAGGCTCTGGCGGCTTTCTATTCGGGGAGTCTTGGTTTGCGGATAATGGCGATGTTTATCGTCATGGTGAACGAGTAGCTGTCCATTGGGATCCCAAAACTGGAGAACGCGATCCCCAAGGTTGGTTTCATGAACCGAAAATTATTTGGGATTTTGATACTGCTTCTAAAGAATTGATTGAAGAAGGGCAAATTAGTGGCGGAATGCCAGACTTAAATCAAGATGCACCGCCAGTGAAACGATATTTATTAGAGGCGGCTAAGTTTTGGCTAACCTTTAATGAGGAAAATTATCCCATCGCTGGTTTTCGTTTAGATGCTGTTAAGCATATTAATGAGCGTTTTTGGCAAGAGTTTGAAGATTATGTTCTCTCCATTAATCCAGACACAATCTTGCTAGGAGAATATTTTGGTGGCGGTTATCGCGATCAAGACAGTATTAATTTTTTACAGGCGACAAAAGATATTACTCATTATGATTTTAATTTGAGTGAGGCTGCCCGACGGTTTTTTTCGCGCGATCGCGGTTGGGATGGACGCACCTACATTCTGCGAGAGACGACTCTGGGACGCAAAGGGACTTACTATAACTATAATGCCCTTGATCGCTTCTTACACTGGGTCTTTAATCCTGCCGAAACCTTAGAAATTCCCACTGAATCTCTAGATGCGATTCCCAATGAGGAAGCGAAAGGCTGGGTAACGTTTGTGGAAAACCATGATAAACCCCGCTTAAAAAGTTATTATCCCGATGTCTCTGACGAAGCCTATAAAAGCCTCATTGAGTTTCAATTTACCGCAAGAGGGATTCCTTTAATTATGTATGGCGCAGAAACGGCGTTAGGCGTTCCTAATCACCCAGAACATGAGGGATTATTTGGGGTTGGTGGTGATCCTTTTAATCGTCCGATGATGATTTGGCCCGGTCGCCAAGGATGGAAGGAAGATATTTATCAAACCACTAAACGCATGACCCATTTGCGACAAGATTATCCCGTTTTGCGTTATGGAACCACTCGTTACCTCTTTCCAGAGGGTGCAAGTAAAAAAGAGGATATCTTTATGCTACGCGAAGCCTCGGAAGAAAAAACACCACGCATTCTCTATGCTTATTCCACAGCAGGGGGAGAGTTTTCTGTTTCTTTAGAAGATGACATGAAAAAAGGGAAACTCATTGATACTGGCGAGGAAATGTCTTTAGACAATGGCACATTAACCGTTAGCTTACAACCGGAAGAATCAAAAGTGTTCGTTTTAAATTAATCGGAAAATATGGATTGGCAACAAAAAGGCTATTTTAATTTTGGGGGACAGGGGCCACTTTCCCAACAAACCTTAAATACAATTATTCAAGGCTACGAAAAAGTCCAGCAATTGGGCCCTTTTTCCCAGCGAGTTAATGCTTGGCTGCAGGAGGAAACGGCGAAAACACGAGACGCGATCGCGCTTGAGGTGGGCGCAACCCCAGAAACCATTACTCTCACTGAAAATGTCACCGTAGGCTGTAATATTGCGTTATGGGGCTTAGATTGGCAAGAGGGGGAACATATCTTGCTCACTGACTGTGAACACCCCGGGATTATTGCTACCGTCAAAGAAATCTGCGATCGCTTTGGGGTTACTTCTTCCATTTGCCCAATTATGGAAACTCTCAATGAGGGAGATCCCGTCAGTGTCATTGAAGCGTCTTTACAAGCCAATACCCGTTTAGTGGTGTTATCTCATTTACTCTGGAATACGGGACAAGTTTTACCCCTAAAAGAGATTACTCACGCTTGTCATCAACAGGGAGTGCAGGTATTAGTGGATGCGGCGCAGTCAGTGGGATCGCTGCCCTTAAATTTGCCTGAAACCAAGGTGGATTTTTATGCTTTTACAGGACATAAATGGTTATGTGGCCCGGCTGGCGTGGGGGGGTTATATGTATCGCCACAGAGTTTCCCAACTTTACGTCCTACCTTTATTGGGTGGCGAGGTTTAAATTTAGATTCTCACGGGAAGCCTATGAGTTATAAACAGGGGGGAGAAAAGTTTGAAGTAGCGACTTCTGCTTATCCGCAGTATCTGGGCTTAAAAAGCGCGATCGCGCAACAAAATGAATGGGGAACGCCGCAACAACGGTATGAAAAAATCTGCGAACTGAGTGCCATTTTATGGGAACGGCTTTCCTCCTTACAAGGTGTCCACTGTTTACGCACCTCTCCCCCAGAAGCAGGGTTAGTGTCTTTCCAGTTAGAAAATAAAGCTCATAAGCCCTTTGTTACTGAATTAGAAGAGGCGGGCTTCCTCTTGCGAACTTTAGCCGATCCCGACTGTATTCGCGCTTGTGTCCATTATTTTACAACTGTAGAAGAAATTGAGGAATTAGTGGAAACCATTGAACAGTTTAAATAATTCAGATTGGTTCAAAGTTTAAGATGATGGATAACAGAAGCGGAAATCGCGCTGGCGAGTTCTTCTTTTTT
>JBKHER010000128.1:0-7444 GCA_046540715.1 Halothece sp. | reverse complement strand
GGTGAATTTTGGAATGAAAATACGACTAAACAAGGTATTAAATTAGTAGATTTGTGCAAACCAAACAACGATAATTTTAATGATGGGTTTTTGGGATTTCCCACAGCACCTTTTAGTAATGTTGATGTAATTGGTAGTGGTGAAAATCTGAAAGCATTGTTAGTATCACCCCCCTTATTCGGTAAATTTAACGTAACAATCTCGTAAGTATAATGCCTATAGCTGACCCACCAAATAAACCCCCTTGGTTTCCTAATGGTGATCCTGCCGAACCTTCCAATAGGAACACTTTACTGTACTTTTACGACACTTATCAGAGTTACGATTTGATTTATGTAAGTTATGACGAACAAGGGGGGTTAAAAAGATGTGCTGCCGCTCCATTAATTGTTACCTACAGAGAAGAATCTTCTTCTAATGAAATATCAAAATATGGTACTGATGATGAAGCAGGGGTAGGGGATTTGTCAGATGATTTGCAAGGGAATATAATTGACAGTGAGGACTTATTAAATATAAAAATTACAGGTACAGTTGAAGATAGAAGTAAAAGACAGTCTTACCAAGGAAGTCCCTCTAGAAGGAAAGATAATTGGGTTGATACAACTAAAGAGTTGTTTTCAACAAAGATTGCGTTAAATATATTTAGGCAAACTGAATACCTTGATAATAACTCCGATAACATTGAAATGCTTGAATTTACTGTTTCTGATAATGTTATTACGTTTTATCTTGATATTCCTAACGACCCTGATGATGAAAGAGAATTGCCAACTACTGCTACGTTAGTAAATGCAGAAGTCCCAAGTGATTTTCCTACTCTTAACAGAGCAGTTGTTTCCCCCGTAATAAATTCAACTGAGTATCTATTGTTTGATAGATTTCCGATAGGCGATCCTGAGTACATAGAACTAATTTACGATATTATTTACGCTTACCGATTAAATTCAGACAGAAATTGGATAGGAAAAGACGCTGATGATGATGGCACTGAAAAGATATTTGATTTAGTTAATTGGGATTTATCAACAGAAGATGAAATAGAATTTGATATCCAAGGAGTAATTAAAAATGAAGTGTCTTTGTTTTATTATTACTCCTCTAGAGGAGGTAACTTTTACCATTATCGTAAACAAATAATTGATACTAATATACCGACACTAAAATTTGACAGTTCTATATCAATATCAATGTATAGTATGCGAGTAAAAGGTAATCCTAATGATGTTAGAGCGGTAGAAGAAATTTTGTCTGGTAATCGTCTGTTATTTTCTGAAATTCAAAATCAATCAATAGAAAGTAACGAGGTTACTCTAAGGGCAATGTTGTTTAACGAGGAAAATATAAACGGGAATCGTCCCCCTAACCCCCTTATCTTTGATGACTTTTTTGATCATTTTAAGGATGCTGTATTTTGGTATCGTGCTAACAACCCTTCTACTGACAGACAGTATGAAATGCCATCCGATCCATTAAATGCACAATTTTATAAAATTGACGAGTCGATAAAACAAGAATACAATCGAGTTCGAGGTTACTATTACTTTTCAGATAAGGATTTTTTAGATGCACCATCACAAGAAACCACAGCTTTAACAACTACCAACGAAAACATAGCTCATATTAAAAGATTGCCTAGATACTTGTGGAGGAATAATCGTTTCTTTGTTAAACATTGGATTGAACAAATAAACACTGAGGGGGATGTAGAGTTACGTTATGCCAAGGGTAGGTTTCACGATTTAGAATCTGAAGAATCTTACTTTCAAAGAGTCCTCGAATACACTTGGGAATATAACGACACCGAATTAATAAATGAAAAAATGGCAGATTCATTAAGAGTAAAAGAAATCCATCAAGCACTTGAAGCGCAACGATATGCCACTTATACCAGTACCCTTGACGGGGAAGAAAAGCCAAGAGTTGCTAATATCGGTTATTACATTGAGCGGATTGCTCGAATACTGGGGATTAATGTATTAGCAGACGGGACAGCTTACACCCCAAGATTGATTAACAAAGTTGAAATACCTGATGATGGTGGTATTCGAGATATTGAGTTACCAGAAGACTCGCCCCATCTTAATAATCAGTGGGGATTTGGTAAAGAATCAATTACCTCCCTACGATTTGATGATGATTTTATGGACTTTGGGGTTGATGATACCGATGCCCCTTTAAGTGACCTTGGGTATGAAGCAATGGTTTACCCGATCGCGACTAATAAATTCGTAGAAGATGAAAGTACAGGGGAAGTATCCCAAATCAAAGCAGGGGGAGTTGCCCTAGTTCATAATTTGCCTCAACTTTACGATGTAATAATGCAGGATGTTGATAAAGGGTTGGGGTTACAAGAAGCAGGAGCTTATGCAATCAGAAGCCCCGAAGATTCTATTACTGGTGAGGTAAATCTTTGTACCTACGAAGGGTTACACTCACTTGTTGCTGAGAACGCTTACATGATCTCAGAGGTTTCGAGACGAGCAAGTAAAGCACAGGTAAACTCTCAATTAGCAAGAATGATGTTAATGTCCTTGATGAACATAACGGGACTACCAATTGAACCAGCATCTTTCCAGACAACTATAAACAAAGATGAAGAACCTCAAAAAATTTATTACCCAAGATTTGCTAAATCATCACCACGATTATTTGAACTTTGGGTAATCCTTATGGACAATATCGGAACATTACTTGGGGAAGCCTATAATTTGCCTCCTGAAGTCCAAGAGAAGATACAAAATCTGACTCGACAAGAGTTTGACGATTTAGTTAATTCAATAAAAGAAGAAAGCGAACAATGGAGAAGATAAACAATGGGAGTATGGGACGATCTAAACAAAGCAAGTAACCTCACACAAATTAGCGAGTTGCTTGGGGATGTTGTTGATCAATTCAAAGACAGGGGCGAAAATTTCCGAAACGCATGGGAGGAGTGTGCTAGAGATAAAGCAATTCCTGAAGTACCAATCGTAAATCCCATTACTGGGGAGCAAATTGGTTGCATCCCTAACCCATTTAACGGAGGTGAATTAGAAGATGGTAATAAAAACCCTCCTGATGGCGATTTAGACGATGACGCTGAGGATGAACCTCCGACTGATTTACCAAGACCTCCTATAGATGATCCTATTTACATCCCTCCGACTAGAAACCCTGACCCAACAGACAATCCAGATTTTAAGCCAAATCCGATTCCGATACCGCCTTCGCCACCGCTAAACTTACCGAGTATCCCTAGAAGGCGACTCCCCTCGCTAGAGAGACCTACGGATGAGGATGCGTTACTCATTTTCCAAGACCCTATTATCGGAGTTGAGAGAAGTGCATTTAGCCGTGTTTACGGCTGTATGTTATCCAATTCGATTAGCCTCGCCCCTGCGGTATTTCTAAAATGCAGATTCCCAAAAAGAAATCAGCGCGATCGCGATCAAGAAAAGCTAGATTTCATCCTTTACCAACTTGAAAAATTATCGGGACGCATTATTCGGGATAACCACAGAACACTTAGTACAAACGTTGTTCAGTTACCCAACACTGGGCTTTCAATTAGTCCAGAAACAAGGTATAGTCCTGTGTTCGGGTCATCGTTTCTACACGAACTGGCTGAGAGTTATCGGATATCTTCTCGTAATGCGTTTCAAAGTGCAGATGCCAATGTCAACATTTACGTTAAATTCATTAATTGTGGCGAACAAGAAGAGAATGACTTTGGAGATATTGGGGATTACGACTACAGACCATTTCCCTTAAATAGCGATAGCGGTGGCGATGAGTGTTTTGTTCCTATTCGTAACTTCAGGGAAAACGAACCTGAACAGCAAGGAATGAAACGACAGTTACAGATTATTTTTGAGGGTGAACCTGATGATAAAGGGCGACCTAGACAAAAACAAATTTCACTCCCCAGTCCGTTACCAGTCGAAGAATTGACTGAAGATTTACTAAAGGGGAACATTCCTGAGACTTGGGATTTCGGAACAATGAAAGTAGAAACCGATATCATCCCTTATGGGCATATCCGCTTTTATGCGAGGGAAGATACTAACGATGCAGATGATTTGTTAGATGACCTGATTGAACTTATTGACGGTAGCGAAAAGATGAAAACTGACACAGAAGGAAATGAGATAACAACGAGACGATACTCAAGGCGATCGCGCAACATTATTACTGGGGAATTTACCCGTAAAAAGGCATTTCTATTTGAATGGAGAGACGGTGATGGACAGCCACCGCTTTGTCAAACTTTTACCTTCTAAAATTAGAATGATCCACAGGGGATTTTAGGCTAAGTCTAGGCAAAAATAGCATAGAAAATGCAAAAAGCCCTAATAGCAAACAGTGGGACTGAGAGACTAGGGGACTGAAAATCCCCGTGTCCGCAGTTCAAATCTGCGTCCTGGCATTCTTATCAGGTCTGAAATCCCTAATATAGCTAAATTCTAGCTGTTCCCATTTACAGCGATGTGGACTAATTGGTCTAATAGGGACTAATTGGACAAAAATTTTAGGCTAAATTTAGGCGATGGATATTCAGGGAAGAATTAATCAAGCTAATGGTAGGTTAAAAACTGCTAATTGTGGCGTAAAAATTGAAAAACAGGGTAACACTCTTTTTTTACGTGCGACACTTCCGCCTAAGCCTGATTCTGAGAAAATTAGACCTTACCAACAACGGATAAGGCTGGGGGTTTATGCCAATCCGAAAGGGGTGCAATCTGCTGAAAAGGAAGCCTTAAAAGTGGGAGGGTTGCTGGCTTTCAAGGATTTCACATGGCAACCTTACCTAAAACAATCCAGTCAACAGGAAAAAACGATTGCTGATTGGATCAAAGAGTTTGAGCAAGATTATTTTCACCGCAGGGAACGGACGGCACAAAGCGAGACAACGTGGAAGGGGGAATATCAGAAGGTGTTTACCCAGCTTCCTTTACAAAAGCCTTTAAGTAAGGAGATTCTGTTAGAAACTGTCTTAACCACTGACCCTGATACTCGAACCCGAAAACGCTACTGTTTAGCTTTGGGAGCGTTGGCTGAGTTTGCGGAAATTGATTTCAATGCCAAAGCCTATCGGGGAAAATACACGCCGACAAAAGTAACGCCTCGGGATATTCCTTCAGATCATGCCATCGCGGAAGCGTTTTTAAAAATTAAAAATGACGGCTGGCGATGGTGCTTTGGAATTTTGGCAACGTTCGGGTTACGACCGCATGAATTATTCCATATCGACCTAAAACAGTTTGAGGGCAACATTTTGACGGTTCTAGAAGGGAAAACAGGGACCCGACAGGTTTGGGCAATTTACCCTGAGTGGATCGAAGCGTTTTCCCTGCATAATATAACTTTACCGCCCTGCACGGGGAAAAATAATTCTGAGCTTGGGCATCGGGTTACGCAAGCGTTTAAGCGCGAAAGCGTACCGTTTAATCCTTACGATTTACGGCACGCTTGGGCAATTCGTAGTTTAGAGTTTGGGTTAGACCTTTCGTTGGCATCGCAGCAAATGGGACACAGCGTTAAGGTTCACACGGATATTTATCACCATTGGATCAGCGAACGGCATCATCAACGGGCTTATGATTTACTGATTAATCGGCGCGATCGTCCTGATGCTCCTTTGCCGTAAAAATGTTCACTGCATGAACATTTTAATCTGTGATTCCTGTATTTACCCTAGGGAAAGGCTTTCAAGTGATAAGTAAAACTTATAGGGTGAAGCTCCAGCGTGGCTTTATGAGCTTATGAATCAGCTTCGTTTCAATCCCTCATAGGGATTAGTGGTTATTGAAACCTGACACTAACTTGGGAACAATTATTAGGTCATTCGGTGTTTCAATCCCTCATAGGGATTAGTGGTTATTGAAACGGAAGTATTAGAATACTCTATCGGAATTGATTGGTTGTTTCAATCCCTCATAGGGATTAGTGGTTATTGAAACCCCTAAAGTTCCGTCTCTACATACATTGTAGTTTGCTCGTCAAAAACCCATGCCTTACCTTCTGGATCGCGCTCCCGAGTTCTTTTAGCCAAGTATTCATTACCCTTTTCCTTCCAACGAGCCAAAGTTTTGCGATCAGCCCCTAAACGCTTGGCTAATCCCCTAGCGGATAACCCTTCCCCTCGCTGGGAGTTGACGGCTGGTATTTTAGTTTTGCTTTTTTCGCTTGGATCGGTTTGGGCAGTATGCGGATCGCCTGTTTTTACACTTTCTAATTGCTGTTGTTTAATTGCTCCCAAAAGCTCGTGTTTCAATTGGTTAATATGTTCCTCTAAGACCTCCTCTAAAACCTCCTCTGTAACTGTTCCTACTGATGGTTTAATTTCCCCTCCAATGAGTTTGTTTACACAGTCGTTAAGTAACGTTGAAGTGGAAACCCCCCTCTTTTTGGCAAGGTTTTCTAATGATGTAAATTGCTCTTCTGTAATCCTTGCTGAAACAATTCTAGTCTTTTCTCTAACCATATAGTTTGTTTACAATGTTTACTTGTAAACATTGTAAACCATTCTGTCAACCCTGTAAACATTCCATACATTCTTAAATTAGGTAAACCCTGTCAACACTTGCACATAAAGGGGTTAAGAGTTTTTATTATATTTATGGTTTACAGGGTTGACACTTTCTTGATCGTGGGTTTACGATGTAAACATGAACCTAGAAAATTGAATACAAGGAGTTAAGCAAATGGCTAAAGACCCTTTAGAGCTTGCCTTCCACTTGGGAGATCAAGACTTACAGCAGTTTAAGGAAGCCTACGCTGCCTATCTGAATGGTAGCCTTTCCCCTAAAGCCCTGTACAATGTCACAAATCATATTTTGGGGAAATATGGGAAGGCTTTTGAAGCTGCCCGAATCTTAAACCTATTGGAGCGTTACCACAAAGGCTACGCCCAATAAGCACAAAACAAAAATCAATCCTAGGAGCTATAAACCCAAGTCGTAGCGGTCACTACGGCTTGGATACTCTAATTCTATCAACTATGAAAGGCGAAAACAAAACTCAATCAATTGCCCGATTACAGTACACTCTAGCTTACTTCATTGAATGCCCAAGTGCTAATAATTACCTCAAAATGCAAAAAGCTATGATGGATTATCAAGATCATCGCGCTTGGGAAAAATCTCGGCAGGAAAAGGCTGATTCTGATTATTTATGCGAAAACATTGGTAAGCGTGTTGAATACCGTTGTACGATCAACGGTCTTTATTCAAACCCACGATGCCAAGGCTATGATAATTTAGAAGCTCGAGATGCTGATTATATTCCCGCCGACTCCCCTGAAGAGGCATTGGAAGAAATGAGATCGCGCTATCCCGATTTTGTTTCAGAAGGGTTTACGGTTGAAATCTGGAAAGTTCTCGAATAGGGTGTAAACATTGTAAACTTAGGCGTGGATTGATTCTGCGCCTTTTTTATTTTGCTCGGGTTGCTCTTTTTCATT
>JBKHER010000127.1:0-7465 GCA_046540715.1 Halothece sp. | reverse complement strand
AAGGGGGGTTGGGGGGATCTGAATGTAGCGCAAATTGTCCAAAACGGTATTAGAACTGGGTTTTCATTTTTTCGTTAAGTCTAATGTTATCAAACTATAATTAATACTAGAAATGTGAGTTAAGCTGCTGTGGATTTAAATTGGGGATTAGTGGCGACCGAGACGGTCGCACTACGGTGAGAATTCCGAGGCTTGTCAGCCCCGTCATTTCCTCACGATTGGTCTTGTCGTTTAAATTCGTGACAGCTTACTAAATAAGAATTATGAAAAGCATTTCATTAGATAATCTTTGGCAATCCGCAGTGCCTTCAGCATCAACTTTTTCTTTTGACATCTTATCAGAGATCCCTCAGCCAGCCAAACGCTACTTAGAACACGCGATCGCGCCCGAAACGCAACTTGCTTCTACAGTACGCTTAAAAATGCACGGTGAAATTAAACTCCAAAATTGGTCTTCCTTTCAAGCAGAACAAGTCATTAACTGGGATCAAGGGTTTATTTGGCAAGCGACAGCTTGGGTGAAGGGGTTGCCTATTTTGGGATCAGATCGGCTTATTAATGGCAAGGGAACAATGCAATGGAAATTATTAGGGTTATTTCCGGTTATGACAGCAAGTGATGTTACGCGATCCGCAATTGGCCGGATGCAAGGAGAAAGTATCTGGTTACCTGGGGTTTTGTGTCGCCCTGGTGTTAAGTGGAAGGCTTTAGATGAATTTGAAGCCGAAGCTACCTTGACTAGATGGGGAGAAACAACCCAATTAATTTTGAATATCAGCCCAACAGGACAACTCAACTCCATTCGTTTTCAACGTTGGGGACATCCTCAAAACAATGGCTATGGGAACTTTGGAGGCTATCTAGAACAAGAGAGTTCTTTCTCTGGTTACACCATTCCGACAAAAGTTCGAGTGGGATGGGATTTTACTGGCGATCACTTTCAAGGAGAAGGAGAATTTTTTCGCGCCACAATTGATCATGCCATTTATCAATAATTAGTAGCGCGATTGCCTCTGCGCCCCGAATCGAAGAGCGCGATCGCGCAACTAGGAACTTAGAATTTTATTGATTGATCAAGAAAGTGACCAGTAAATTAACTTACTGATCACTGGATGAGGGTTAGACCGAGGCTAATTCGGGTTCAGAACGCTTGCTGTTGCGAATTCCCTCGATCGCGCTCGCATAGTCATCCGCCTTAAATACCGCAGAACCTGCAACAATGGCATTTGCACCGGCTTCTAAAACTTGCCAAGTGTTATTCCCTTTCAAACCGCCATCTACTTCAATCCAAGGATCAAGCCCTCGTTGATTACAGATTTGGCGTAATTGACGAATTTTAGGCACAATGGAAGGAATAAACTTCTGTCCCCCAAACCCAGGATTAACACTCATAATTAGCACTAAATCACAGAGTTCTAAGGTATAATCAATGAGTTCTAAGGGAGTTCCGGGATTTAAAACCACACCCGCTTGTTTGCCCTCATTTTTGATTAACTGTAGGGTTCGGTGTAAGTGAGGAGAGGCGTTGTGTTCGGCATGAACAGAAATAATATCAGCCCCGGCTTGAGCAAAATCAGCTACATATTTTTCTGGTTCGACGATCATCAGGTGAACATCAAGAGGCTTTTCGGTGAGAGGGCGAATAGCATTAACCACAAGGGGGCCAATGGTAATGTTAGGCACAAAACGCCCATCCATGACATCCACATGGATCCAATCCGCGCCAGCTTGGTCAACAGCTTTAATTTCTTCTCCTAAACGACTGAAATCAGCAGATAAAATAGAAGGAGCAATAACCGTTTGTTTTTGGCTCATTGTGAGCAATCCTCAATATGTTTTTATACTTATTGTTTCAATTTTAACAAAAACTTTATCATTGATCCCTTTTTTAGTCCAAAATGAATCGAACTTTTGTTGCAATGCTTAGTGCAATTGGGGGATTTTGTGTCATGACTCCCCTCATTGCTTTAGAACATTCTGTTAGTCAAATTGGTATTAATGCTCGCCGTTTGCAAGAAGCCCCTTACAATTTATTGGGGCAAAAAATTGCCATTGGACAAGTGGAAATTGGGAGAGTAGCCAAGTTTGGTTGGGATAAAGTGGCAAGTGAGAATTATCCCTTAGATGTAGCTGGGGTTTTTAAGCGCGATCGCGCTGCCAATCCTAACGAAGCCATTGATCCCCATGCGGTTATGGTTGCCACGGTTATGGTCTCCCAAGAAAAAGGCTTGCAAGGAGTTGCCCCAAAAGCACAACTTTATAGTACGGCGGTGGGATCGCTTCGTCAAGCAGGACAGCCTAAACAGTGTATGGCAATCCAACATACTGCGTTGCAGAATGGGGGCGATGTGAGGGCAATTAATCTCAGTTATGGCGACTCTTTAGAAGGAGATTCCAGAGATAATCCAAAATTAGACGGACAGGCTTTACTCACAAAATGTGTTGATTGGTCAGCGCGAGTGCATAATGTCTTATACATGGTTGCGGGAAATCAAGGAGAAGGGGGGATTCCCATTCCCACAGACCAATATAATGGCATTACCGTCGCCTATAGTTTCCGTAATCGGGACACTTATAATAAGGTGGGATTTCCGAATCTGAGTGGAGAACCAGAAGGAATTGGGCGACGGTTGATTGAGCAAGAAATAAATACGGAAGGACGCAGTGGGGTAAGTTTAGTCGCTCCCGGTAGCGCGATTCGGGTTCATCACCCTGAACAGGAGACGGTGGAAGTCACAGGAACCAGTTTTGCGGCTCCTCATGTTACGGGCGTGGTGGCTCTATTACAAGAATACAGCGATCGCGTTTTACAAGACTCTCCTGCTGAGGCATTTGCTTGGAGTTTAGCGGCTCGTCGTCAGGAAGTGATGAAAGCCGTTCTCCTCAATTCTGCCGATAAAATTAGTGATAATCAAAAACGCACCTTGCGCGGGAAACAAAACCAGACTTGGTTGGAGTCTAACGCTTACAAAAATCCAGACACTCCTTTAGATTTAGAACTCGGAGCCGGACATCTCAATGCTTATCGGGCTTACCAACAGTTTAGTGCAGGACAATGGCAACCAGAGACAGTTGTTCCTAGTATGGGGTGGGACTACAACCAAGTTATTGCTAATTCCCATCAAGACTACCGCTTAGAGACTCCCTTAAAAGCAGGAAGTTATGCCACTGTGACATTAACTTGGAATCGGTTAGTGGAACTTAAAGACGACAATCAGAATGGGAAATTTGATCAGGGAGAAAAGTTGCGCGATCGCGGCTTAAATAACCTTGACCTGTTTTTAATTCCCGAAGGAGAAACCTTCTCCCAAGCCCATCATTGCGCTTCTACCAGTCAAGTAGATAGTGTAGAACACATTTTCTGTGAAATCCCTGAAACAGGGAAATATAAAATTCGGGTTCAGTTTAGCGACCAAGCCCACCAAGCCATCCAACGTTACGGACTCGCCTGGTGGACAACCTCTAAATGAACTTGTTTCTGCACTTGTTGTAAGTATTGTTTCACCGCTTGGGATTCTGCACCGGGAAGCGGAAAGTCTCCTAAGACTTCTAACACGGTTTGATCACTATCTCCTGTAATGTGCAATAAAGAAGAATCTAATGGTTCATCATATTCCCAAAACGCCTCTAAGTTAACCGTTTCCTCGGTCAGTTCCTCAATAACGTCTTCCGTTTCAAGATCATCAGCCTCTGTCTCCCCGACTACTTCTGTGGTCGCCTCTTCTTGACGTAGTTCTCGAATTTGCGCGAGAATTTCCTCTCTTGTGCGTCCTCGCAACTGGAATAACACGAACGGATCTTCGCTAAAGCGATCAGCCAATTCATAATAAACCGCTGCAATATGTTTACAAGGGTTTTCGGGATCAGGACAATTACAGCGAGAATGAACATCAGACAGAGAAAAGGGAAATAAACTCAAACCATTTGCAATAAAAACCTCTTCAATATTATCTGGCATTTCTCCGGCTAATAATTGCGCGGAAAAGATCGCTTTTTCGGCTAAACTTTGGATAATATAACGCCAATCTTCATCACTAAAGGATGCGAGCTTAATCGAGAGATGATAAGGTTCATCGGCTGTTCCTTGCACTTGGGCGGTTACTTTCGCCCCTTCAAAATTAATCGCAAGGATATTTCCTTCTCGGGCGTAATTACGACCGCGTTCTAAACGCTTTTTAAAGCGATACTTTTCTAGTAAATCGAGCCATTGTAAGACCCACCATTTTCTTTCCGACATTATAGTAATGACTTAACTTCAATCACCCACTTATACTATAATTTACGATGAGACAATAACTTCATTTTTTTAACGTGATGAATAACCGCCTCGAAAATAGTTCTTTACCCACTGAACCATCAACTTCACAACCAAGCTATAAGCCCCGCCACTTCGTAACCGCTGGCGGAAAAAAGTTATTAGACTCACTAGAGAAAACCGTTGCTCGTTACTCTTGGGTGGAAAATCAGCCATTTCTAGAGTGCAACCAATTTCCTTGGATCGTTGAACTTGAGAAGAACTGGGAGGTCATTCGTCAAGAATTAGATGACTTGCTAGAAATTGTAGAGCAACTTCCGAATTTTCAGCAAATTTCAGCCGATCAGTATCGCATTAGTAGTGATAATTTATGGAAGACTTTTTTCTTTTATGGCTATGGGTTTAAAGCTGAACAAAATTGCCAGCGATGTCCTAAAACCACTGAGCTAATCGAGAAAATCCCCGGGATGAAAACAGCCTTTTTTTCCATCCTTTTCCCTCATAAACATATTCCCGAACATCGAGGACCTTATAAAGGAGTTTTGCGCTACCATCTTGCTTTAAAAGTGCCTCAGCAAGGGTGTCAAATACGGGTAGGAAATGAAACACGGTCTTGGGAAGAAGGAAAAAGTTTAGTCTTTGATGATACCCTCCCCCATGAGGTTTGGAATCAGAGCGATGAAATTCGAGTTGTTTTATTTGTTGATGTCGTACGTCCGATGAAATTTCCGTTTTCTCTGCTCAATCAAATCATCATTAAATTAATTAGTTGGTCTCCCTTTGTCCAAAATGCGAAACGTGAAGCCCTAGCATGGGAAAAACGATTAGAAGAAGTTGCACCGATTAAGGGAACTAACCACTAATTAGAAAGTTCTTCTGAGGTGAGATCTTCAATTAAGAAAAGGGGCATTAAAGGTTGGGTAATTTCTTGCGTGTAGTTGGGGCTGAGATACCTTTGATACTCTTTTTTTTGAGCCAGATGAGTCTTGAAAAAAGCAGTGGTCAGGGCTCGAATGTAATCTTGAGCAATTTCAGGATTGGGCCCAATGGCATCCTTGGGAACTGGAATCGCCTCTTCTTCAGCAACAGGAATTGAAGAAAAGTGAGTTCCTTCTTTGAGTAAGACTAAATATCGGTTTGGAGAGTCTAACCAAGTAAAGGGCTGAATTTGTTCGGTTAAAGCAGGGGTGACTGTATCGTCACTTCCTGCCAATAATAAAATAGGAATCTCAATGGATTCCATTCCCTCTGTCCCAAAGATGGTACTGGTAAAAGGATTCATGGCAAAAACTGCTTTGATTCTAGGATCATAAAAGTCATAGTTCTGTTTTGGAAGACGAGTGAGTTGGCATTGTAATAAAAGAGAAAAATTTAAGACTGTAGTTGTTTGTTGGTTATCACAACGCCCAGTCACGGCGGAATAATTAATATTAGCCCCAGCGACTGCTAAACTGGTGTAACCCCCATAAGATTGACCGATTATTCCCACATTATTAGTATCAATTTGATTTGGGTAATTCTGCTCTAAATAATCCAGCAAAAATTTGACATCAAGGGGACGATTAATTAATTCTTCAGGGGGACTCACTTCATTTTCTAACCCCATCATCAACGATTGTAATTGACGCACATTACTTCCAGGGTGTTCAATGGTCGCCACAGCGAAACCGTGAGAAGCTAGATTCTCTGCAAGATAAGCATAAGTATCACGATCAGATCCCAGTCCATGAGAGATTATAATTAGCGGTGGAGGCTGTAAAGTCTGCGGTTGATACAGTCGAGCTAGAATTTCACGCTCGGAGGTAAAACGGAAACTCTCAGGTAGAAGATCACGCTCTCGATCCAATAGTTGAATCTCTTGCACTTGAAAGGGGATTTCTTGGCGAGATTGAAGATCACGGAGAAATAATGGTTCTTGTGAGGATAAAGAAGTAGCAGCTTGCGATTTTGCTTCAATGACAGTAACGGCTCTTTCCGTTTCTTTAATAAAACGGCTGAATTGGTTGACGAGTTCAAACCCCCGACCAGAATTAATCCGTAACCCCTCGGTGGGAAACTGTCGAAGAAAATTGAGTAAGGTTAATCCTTCTTCATCAGCGGCGGCTAAAATGAGACCGGCGCGAATTGCATAAAATCCTCCCTGACGATTTTTAGTGTCAATAATGTCTCCTAATTGTCTCAAAATTGTTTCCCCTTGGGGGGAATAGAGAAACTGCGCGATCGCGATCGTCTCTAATTCTGCAGGAATCGTTAAAATCTTTTGCAATCTTTCTTTTTGTTGGGGAGTTAAATAGCGAGTATATGCTGCTAACTCTGGCGTAATTGTTCCGTCTTGGGCATATTTTTCTAGAGATTCGACAGAAACTGAAATTTCCAGTAATCCTAAAGAGACATAAACGGTTTCTGCTGCGGAAGCTGGAATCGAAAGGAACAGCAAGGTGGTTGTAGAGACAAGAAATTGTAATAATTTTTGAGACCAATTCTGAAAACTTAAGTGACAGGAGATCCCTCCAACCCCCTTAGTAAGAGAATCCCCCCTAACCCTTTGAAAGGGGGGAACCCTTGGGGGGATCGGATCGGAGTGCAAATTTTTAGAAATGGTATGATTTTTAAGTTTCCCCTTAATTAATGAGGTGAGAAAGGATGGGAAAGTGGAGTTACCATCAAAAAATGAGATCATATAGCTATAAAAATTCATTTTGAAAAACTAGACGAAGGCGCGATCGCGCTGTTAAATCTTTCTCTTCTCTCTCTAATTCCTGTAAAAAGGCTTTAATCTCTTCAGTTAATGCCTGTTTAGCTAAAGACTCTAACCCCACGATGGCGGCATAGCGAACAATCCATTCCTCATCTTTTGCCACTTGCTTGAGGGTTTCTAAAACCTTTCTCTGGGCTTCTTCTCTCGCCTCTGGAGGCAACTTTTCCCAACGTAAGTCCCCCAACCCTTTCGCAGCTCCGCGACGGACACTAAGGGCAAAATCATGGGCAGCGGCTTCGGTTAAAATATCCAACGCCTTCGGATGAGCAATCCTTGATAACGCCCGAATTGCCCACGCCCTCGCCCCATAATCATAGCCGTCTAAATCCCGAATTAAAATGGGGACAGCGACATCCCCCAGTTGAACTAAGCCTTCTACTGCAGCGATCGCGGCACCAGGGTTATTAAAGCCTAACACCTGAATCAGGGTAGGAATCGCCTCCTCTGACTGG